>CAYTDF010000192.1:6751-8295 GCA_964436365.1 uncultured bacterium
CTCTTCTTCTCGATACGCGAGATCGATACCGCTGACTTTGGTGACACCCTCCACCAGTGTTGCTGTCCGCTCTCCGAAAGCGCTGGCGACATCCTCGGAGGTTGTTGAAGTGTCCTCGACGGTGTCGTGCAACAGGCCCGCCACGACTGTTTCGACGTCGACTTCCAATCCCGTCAGCAGAATTGCGACTTCCAGGGGATGGGTGATGTAGGGCTCTCCCGTTTTTCGCGCTTGCCCGTGGTGGGTCTTGTCGGCGAATCGGAACGCACGAAGGCAGATCTCCACATCCTTCGGTTCCATGTAGTCCCGGACGAGAGTGAGCAGATGGTCTAATCGGCGGCGAATCTCAGGGGTATCCTCTGTGGAAGGAGGGGGAGGTTGGAGGGGCGGTGAGGATACCATTGCGACGCTTCGCTTTCCAACACATAGCGACCGAGTAACAGAGTTCCTAACTCCCTGTCATCCCTGCACTTTGTGCGATCGGACGGAACTTCCGAGCAACGCTTCTAGATAGTATACCCCATTGGTCCCAACGAGGAAGATGGCAGGACAATCTGCCAGGTCTCACTCGATGCCGAAGGTCGATCGGGGCCTCTCTCAGAACTCTTCTCCGCAGGTAGACGCTGGAGGATCTACAGAAGTGGGCTAAAGAGAATCAGGGCTAAGGCTATGGCAACTCCGAGGAGTGTCACGGCCCGGATATTCCGGCCTAGTGTGTCGGGACAGGCTACGAGTCGCTCGATATTGGGCCCGGAGGAGGCGATGGGGGTTTTGTATTGTTTCTTTGGCATAGCGAACACTGTGGAGGCGCTTTCTCTACGATCTATATCGCAAGGAGACGGTACTGTCCGTTTTCTGTCTACAAAACGAACCCCATCGAACCGAGGTAACCGGCGCACCTATTGTGTGGGCGGCGAGTGGTATCGGTCCCAGTCGGTGATTCCCCAGTGACGACTACTTCTCAGCGGGCTCTTCTGCAGCTTTGCCCAGAATATCGAGGAGGAACGCTCGAAACTCGTCCTTCAGCCCATCGCGCCGCAAGGCGAACTCGACGGTTGTCTTGAGATAATCCAGGCGGTTCCCGATATCGTGACGTTTTCCGTCGAAGCGGTACGCATACAAACGGCCGTCCCGGCAGAGCGCGCGCAGGGCGTCGGTAATCTGAATCTCCCCATTCTTGCCCGGGGGAGTTTCGTCCAGGTAGTCGAAGATGTCCGGCGTGAGCAGGTAACGTCCACCGATGGCCAGATCGCTTGGCGCCTCATCGGGTTTGGGTTTTTCGATGAGGTCCTCGATGATGTATGTATCGTTATCGATCTGTTTGCCCTTGATGATCCCATAGCGCTCGACCTTGTCTTTGGGAACGCGCTCGACGCCGATCACCGGACAGCGCCAGGTTTCGTAAAACTCGATCAGCTGCTTGGTGATCGGAACCGGCCCATCGACAATCGTATCGCCGAGCAGGACCACGAACGGTTCGTCACCGACAAAACTGCGCGCGTAGCCGATCGCGTCGCCGAGTCCGAGCGTCTCTTTTTGGCGGA
>CAYTDF010000193.1:0-281 GCA_964436365.1 uncultured bacterium
GCCATCGTTTCGAATTGATCTCCGGCGTGGATTTGGAATCCGATCTTGCCGTGCGTCGATGTATCGTCGCGAACATCGACGGTCTTATGACCGTTCAGATGCACCACCAAACGCTCGCCGTCCGCCAACACCGTCATCGTGTTCCAGCCTTCACGGTCGACAATCGACGGATCCTCGTTGAGCCCGATAAACATCTTGCCCGTGCAATAAAGCGAACCCGACCACGCCACAGGATTCTTATATTCCAGAATATCCGCCTGAAACGCTTGGTCCGCGCTTTG
>CAYTDF010000193.1:291-8283 GCA_964436365.1 uncultured bacterium
GGTACGTCATCGTAAGCAAGAAATCGTCGTAGTCGGCGGCGGTCAGCAGATCGCCGGACTCACGGTTCGGGCCTTGCCTTCCGATCAAGACACCTTTTTCGACCTTCCACCGCGAGAGCCCGCTCTCTTCCCAGCCGTCCAAGTTCTTGCCGTTGAACAAAGGCTTCCACGCCAGTTTCTTGATCTGTGCAATTTCCTTCGCATCGAAGGGTGCACCGTCCGCCCGCAGCAAGTCGTGCTGCCAAACGTTCGGTTCGGGTGCGCCTTCCTTCGATCCCCAGGGGTAATAGGTCTGGGTTCGACCGCCCACCAGTCCCCAGTTATAGGCTGCGATCCGCTCACGCTTGAAGAACGGCAGAAGTTTCTCGAACGTATTGCCAACACCGCGCCGCAACCATTCCGTACAGAACACCGGACGATTCTGCGCGCGCATCGCCTGTGCCTTACGCATGACTTCCCCGGGCTCGTCGTATGCGTGAAAGCTGATCGCATCTGAGTTTTCCAGAAGAAACCGGTTGATTTCCGGCAGATCCGGAGTCCACACACCGGACGTGATCGGCTGCGTAGGCGCAGCCTCACGGGCCCACGCGAACGACGCTTCGAGCAGCGGCAGGCTCTTGTTCTTCATATCCGAGTTGCCCGGCTCGTTGTAGATATCCCACACCAGCACGCGCCGGTCCGTGGAGAAACGTCGAATCGTATCTTGTACGTATTCTTGAAGCCTTGGCCACACCGACCGGTCCGTCACCCGCTCCAGGCCCGGGCTGGGTGTCCAGCCGCTGTTATGCACGCCGGGCACGGGATCGGCCTGTTTACCGAGATACGGTTCTTTTTTCGAGAATGCACAATCGCAAAAATGAACGAACGTGACTGAAATTCCGTGCGACTCCGCGATATCGAGGAACCGGTCCATACGCGTCTTGAACGCCTCCGTATCCGCGTCCCAGACCAAGAAGGGCAAGTAGACTCGGCAAGTATTAAAACCGATTTCGCTCGCCCACCGCAGTTCCCGATCGATCGTTTCCGGGTCGAACGTATCCGCCTGCCACATCTCGGTCGAGTTAACCGCCGTGCTCGGCAGGAAGTTAAATCCCACCGGCCATGGTTGCTTCTCATACCATGCCGCGGCGCGGTCTTCCGACCATCGTTCCACCGTCTCCGCACACCAAACCGGCGATGACAGACAGCCGATCGACACCGAAATCGTCAGCCAATAACGTAAAGATAAAAACATCGTCTAACTCCTTGCCTATGAGACCCTTCAGAATATCGATTGGCTCACCCTTCCCGTGTTCCCGAGTGAAATGGAGCCGTCAGGCTCTATTTTGTATCGAGGGGCACGGGGATCCGGAGACATTCGAACTTACCGAATCTCACTCGGCCCAACCGACACCTTCCGCCCGCCCTCTCGGATCACTTCGATAAAGTTCACCACGGGCGCTTCACCCGCTCCCGGCGTCGCCGTCTTGGGAACCAGCTCCAGCACCAGGTCACCTTTGACCCGCACATTCTCGAACGACTTCACGACGACCTTGTCGACAGAGCCCGCCGCCGCAATAACATCGCAATCCTTCAGCACGACTTTGTCCTGAAGTTTGATATCGAACACACGTTGCCCCGAACGATCACCCGCTGGCGCTTTGAATCCGAGTCGCACGGTATACGCGGCCGCGTCTTGCTCCGCTTTGGCATCGACAAGCGTAAGCGTACAGCGCAACAGCCCCACGCAACCGGAGGTAAACAACCACGGACGGTCCGTGCCTGCGATTGTCGCGTCCTTATAATCGCGCGCGAAGTAGCCCATCTCCGGCAAGATCGTCTCGGCGAGGTCGAACTTCACACCGTAGTTGGGGAAATGCGTATGCGCATTGGTCTTGGGATTCGGATACCCGAACCAAACGGTACCTTCTTCGTCTTTCATATCCGCCGATGCACCCAAATTCACCGCTAGGTGTTTGGCCGGAAGCATCGCGCCGGGTGTCACATAAACCGTCCAGGGTTGCGCCCGATTAGGCTTACGCTTCAACGCCATCGAGCAACGGATCGGGTACGAGCAGGTGCAGCCCGCCGCCGCTTCGGGAGAGAGCAACAGCCCCCCCGCCGGGATCAGGCTGATCGCGCACCCCGGACGGTAGCCGCCGAAGATCGTGATTCCACGATCCTTTTCGAGATCGTAAAACGCCGTACAGGCCGATCGATAGAAGAGGCCGTCCGTTGAGGCCGCCGTGATTCCACACGTATGTCCCGGTCGTAGGAACTCCCACGGAACCTCTTCGCCGGTTACTGGATGGGTTCGCATCACCGTCTTGCCCGTCTGCAGTTCGCAGGCCCGCGGCTCCAGAATGATCTGCTCGCCGACAATCACCGGCCGGGTACGGTAGTTCAGCGGTCGTGACCAGCGCAATTTGCCTCGATCCGCTGACACCACGGTGATTCGCCGCCATTTCATTCCGCCTTCACGGAACCGCCACGCGTCGTGGTTGCCGTGATTGCCAAAGAACAGCAGCAGTCCGTCGCTATAGGCTGCCCCCAGCCGGTCACCGCCGCATCCTGTCAGATCGAGAACGTCCTGCCACAGAACCGCACCGGTCTTCGCATCCACGGCCGAGACCAGCCGCACGTCGGCGTCCTCGTCGGTCAAACTCCCTTCCGGGCTCTCGCTCGCGAACAGTTCCGCCTCCAGCGACTCGACGAAGTACTTCCTCTTGTCTCGTTCCCTTCCCTCTTTCGGACCAAGTTCGAGTTCTTTTCGTCTCGCCTGCAGTTCTTCCAAAATCCCCTCGCGCACTTCATACAGACCGCTTTCGATCCAGTTCCGCCGCGCTTTCAGGGCGCGCGTTCGCTGCTCCTTTGTAACTCCGCTGTCGGCGTAGAAAACCTTACCGTCACCGAAAGTGACGCTGATGTTCGCGACACGCTCGCCCGGATTCGACCAAAGCAATCCGCCCGTATTCGTATCGATGGCAAACACATTGTCGCCAGACATCAAACCGTCGGTCACCGCGTTCTTCTGCGTAAATTCGCCGCCCGGGCCGAACGAGGTCATCTGGCGATAGAGAATTCCGGACCGCTGCGCCGATTTCTTGAAATCTTCCGGATCCGGATATTCGTTGCGATAGAATGCGTACTGACCTCGACGGTCTTCCGGGACCTCTTCCAACGTCTTCCACGAACCGTTCTCGACAAACGCCTTGAGGATCGCGCCGTAATCTTGGTCCATCGGTTCTGCCGAGGTGCCGTAGAGTACTCCGTCCACAACCGACACATAGCCCCACCGGGCCGCCTTGCCACCGGCGGAGGGAGGCAGGTCGTACACACGCATCGTCTCGCCCGTCGCCGGGTCCAAGCGATAACACTTGTCGTGGGCCGCAACATAGAAACCGTCGTGGGTCACGGCCAGGTTGCCGCTATCGGCTTTGATTTTCACACGAACCGCGCCGGGGATTTCCCGTTTCCACAGCAGCGTACCGTTGAACGCGTCGACGGCCATCACCAGTTCTTCGCCTTCGACAAACATACGTCCGTCCATAGAGACGGGGCTCTGCGCCCGTCCGTGCCGTTCCACCATCCCTCGCGGACCGGGCTCACCGAACCAGAGAATCCCCAAGGGACCGTTCACCAGTTCATCATCCGAGCAGGCCGTATTTTCGGGATTGCCGTATTGTTGCGTCCAGTCGCCCGCGCCTTCCAGCGCCTCGCGCACGACCGTACGCCAGCCGTCGCCCGACCCCAAACTCATCACCCCGCCCCAGGGCCGCAGAACCCGTTGACACTCGGCTTCCGAAGACGCCGTGCGCCCCGTCGTCAGCATCCCGTCCGAGACAATCAAGTTCGCGAAATAATCCGGAAGAACCTCGACCGGCCAGGGCTCGACCACAACCCGCGCCCCGAGGAGCCCCACGGCTTCGAGATTCCTACGAGCCGCCGCGAGTTTCTTTGGGTCCCGTTCGAGACCGACAATCTTCATCTCCGTCTTTTGCGCCAGTTCGTAGGCCAGACGCCCCTCGCCGCAGTCCAACACCAAGCAATAGCCCCGCCGAGCGTCGCACGCGTCAAGAATACGTTTAACGGCGTCTTCGTAGGTCGCGCTGAGCGCATCGTCGGGATAGGGATTCGCGTTCCGGACCGGTCGGAGAACCGCCCCGGCCGTCGCCTGTTTACTGCCAAAACAGTAAACCGGTCCCGTATCGCTGCTCGCCACCAGGCGGCCTTCCGAAGCGGCCAGGCTCACCACGGCTCCCTCCACACGGTGCGTCCAAACCGTTTCGCCGTCCTTCGCGCGAAGGCCGGCCACACTTCCCTGCCCGCCCACAAAGACCGTATCACCGGCCAAGATCAGCGAATGAAGCTCTTTCGCCGTGTAACGCCAACGGCAGGTCGATTCTTTCCGCTCGTTGATCTGCCCGTCGATCGTTTCGATTTCGCCGGTAATCGCGTCGATTCTTGTCTCGGCGGCCGCGTCACCGGTACCCCGCGCGTTCTTCAAACCGTTCAATTCGTCGGCCAGTTTCTGGCGGGTCGTCGACAGGCGGTCGATCTCCTTCAGGGCCTTCGTATAGTCCTCCCGGTCGATCGCGTACACACCCTCTAGCGTCAAGATATACGATGTATCGCTCGTAACAACCATGTCGATCCCCGGAAACCACGCGAAGACATCGTCCTGCCGCGCCCCGGTCTTGGCGTCGTAGGCCACTTTGTGGGGCGTACCGGAATAGTCCACACCCGCGATCAGCCGGTCGCGATCCAGCAGCGCCCACGTGCCGCCGCGCTTCCCGCCGGGCGACGTACTAAACAGGAACTTCCCCGTCTTGCGGTCGAAGGCGACGGGCATCGAACGGCCCGACGGAACGTACAGAACCTCTTCCGACGCCAGGGGATAACCGTGCGGTGAGATCCCGCCGTATGCCAGTTCGTGCGCACGGTCGCCGATGGTGTCGTTCTTCCAAACTTCCGAGCCGTCCTTGGCACGCACAGCGCAGACATAGAGCCCTTCGTACGGGAAAACACCGGCCGCGAAATAGACCACTCCGGCATCGACCAGCACGCCTGTCCGCACCGGCCACAGCGAGATCATCCGTTCGTTCCCGATCACCTTCTCATCGCTCAGGCCCGCACGGTAGTTCCAGAGCATGGAGCCGTCCTTGGCGTCGAGGCAGTAAACGTTTCCGTCATCCGAGCCGAAGTAGACGCGCCCGTCGCTCACGGTTGGAGCGAAACGCACCGGCCCTTGTGCGGAGAAGCTCCAGCGCACCCCGCCCGTCTTGGCGTCGACCGAGATCACTTGGTTCGTGACGCTCGAACCGAAGTAGACACAACCGTCGACAATCGCCGTCTGGTAGGCGTTATCCACGTGCATGCGGGGCATCTCTTCCCCGGGCATTGGCCACGCGGGTTTCGGCGCGTGGGTCGGGACATAGCTCCACTGCAGAATCGGATCCGGGGCCACCGTATCGAGGGTTGCACCGCTACGGCTTATGTCGCCGCGGTATGTGTTCCAATCCACCGCCAAACCGGCGTGGCAAAGAACGAGTGAGAGACCGAAGGTAAGGCATCGCGTCATGTTTCGCTGTCTCATGAAAAAACTCCTAAGCTATGGATCGAGAATCGTGTCCGATGACTGGAAATTGAGCGGCTGTCACTTGTGACAGAGGCTCCCATCCATTGTAAGTCAGTTTGGCGTTCGGGAATAGCGGCGAAAGGAGAGCGGGTGCGGGGGTCTGCTTGACACTTCTGTGCGAAGAGAAAGACCTCATCCTGTAATTCAGGAACACGTCGGGCGTCTCTCCAACGTCCTTGCCGGTTAGAGAGGCCAAATCGAACCAACGGAACATAGGTGCCCCTGTAGACCGGACACAGCCAGGGAAAGATGCGCTACCCCCAGCGGTAAGTGGAGAAATCCCGCACTCACTTGCCCGCACAGGTTGCGGGGGGCTGGCTCGAAAGCTGCGCCAACGCCTCGCGAACCCGAACCATCTGGCTCTCGCTTGCGATCAGATACAGGTGTTTGCCCCCGACGCTCTCCTGGAAGGTCGTACGGCCCTTCTCGTCGACCGTCACCAGTCCGGCTGGAGACAGGTCGAAGTACCCGCGCTCTGGCCGCACACCCCAAAGAACGCTCGTCAGATCCCACGTCGGGCGTTCGTGCGGCGTGGGATCGTACAGCTGATACGCTTCGGCCAGGGGATGGTGGGAAACGTACGCATAATCACGTTCGATGCTCGCCGCCGGATACCGAATCGCCAACCCGATCTCATAGCCGCTGTACACAATCGGTGTCGGCCATTCTTCCGCAAGTTTCTTTGCCGCCGGAATGTCTTTCACGACATTGTATTCGAAATGCACTTTGCCTTTGATCGGCTGAAACGCGCCGGCCATCACCGAGAGCACGCGCACTTTTTGGGCAACCAGTTCCCTCCCCGAAAGATTCGAAGCCTTGTCCGGCTTCGTATCGAGCAGCCGAGCCAAGTTGGTCGAGAAACCAACCTGCGCGATAACGACGGAACCGTCGGGCTGCGCGGACAGAACTTCGCGCAGTAACGCGGACGCCTCCGGCGCGTCCTGGCCACTCAGCAAGTTGTGTGGGTAGCGCAGTTTGCCGTTGTCTTCGGTCTGCGCGAGCCCAAGGAAACGGCCTTGCTTGGGGGTCACGCCACTACGGGTCACACCGATCGGAACGGCCCCGCGTCCATAAAACGTATTGACCGCGTCGACAAACGGGGCCGCCAGATCGTGGTCCTTCGTAATCGTGATCGCCAGCAGTTCACACTCGTTCCGGGTCTGCAGAGCGTGGATGACCCCAATGGCAAGCGCGTCGTCCACGTCGTTCCCGATGTCCGTATCGAAGATAAACCGCACGGGACGCTCCGGGGCGGCGTCCAAACCTTCGGCGAATCCGCTTGAGGGCAGGAGTGTGAGGACGCTCAACAGGCAGGTCAATCGACAGAGAGGATTCATGGGGGCAAACTCCTTTGGATCTTTTTGTGGCAGCGGTTTTACGCGCCTGGTGACTTGTCGTTCAGAAGGTGGAAGGCCTTTCGGTTTTGCCGGTACAACATTCTGAACGCTCGATACTGTCTGTCATACAATGCACGCAGCGACGGATCGCTGTGGAATGTCTTGCGAATCGGGATGGCGTCACGAATGGCCTCAAAAGAAGAGAGACGACCGAGACCGACACCGCAAAGAACCGCCGCACCGAACGCGCCAGCGTTCTGGGGATTGTCGACGGCTTCAATCGGCTTTCCGGTACTATCCTCCAGGATCTGACAGGTAGCGTTTGAGAGAGCGCCACCGCCGACAAATCGCAACGGTTCGTTGATCTTCACTTTCCTTTCGATACATTCCAGCATCCAGCGCTTATGAAACGCCAAACCTTCGACAACCGCTCGAATCAGTTTTCGCTTGCCGGTATCCAGACCGATATTGAAGAACATCGCGCGCACTTTCGAATCCTCAAACGGGGAGCGGTTGCCCTGCAGCCACGGCGTGAAGACAACACCGCCGCTGCCGGGCTCGGTCTCTCCGATAATCTCGTTGAGGTAGTCGAGCATAGAACGATACCGCGCATCGAGCCCCTCGTCGACCTGCTTCTTTTCCAGATACACACCGATCTCGTCGAGAGCCAGATGATCTTTCACCCATTCCAGGCACTTTCCTGACGTTTCCAACTCGGAAACATAGTTATAGTACCCCGGCCGAGCGCCCAAAATCGACGCGATGCAATGCCGTATATCCACCGTCCGCTTCTTCACGACCGAAGAGACCCAACCCGAAGTCCCCATGTAGATATGCGTATCGCCCGCGTGGATGGAGCCCGACCCCAGGCTGAACAGCGAAACGTCGCCGCCACCGCCAAACACCGGAGTCCCCGGTGTCAATCCAAGTTCTCCCGCGGCCTTCTCCGTCAGCACTCCGGCCCGATCCGTCGACCGAATCACCTCCGGGAAATGATCCCGATTCACACCGAACAAACGGCACAGACGGGCGCTCCAA
>CAYTDF010000194.1:0-2566 GCA_964436365.1 uncultured bacterium
GATGAGGGGGATAGGCATAGAGATCGCGGTACGCGCCCTCGACCGGGAACGACCCCAAGAAGACGATATCTTGGCAGAGATTGATGTCGCCGCGCTCGCAGAACTCGCACTTTCCACAGTGCTCGCCCGGCTCGACATAGACACGAGCGCCAGGTTCGAGCCCCGGGACACCCCGTACAACCCGCGCGGCGGGCTCGTGGCCGAGGACGAAAGGCCCCTTCGGCCGATCCTCACCGATCCGGCCCTCCTTGAAATAGTGCAGATCGGAGCCACAGACCCCGATGGAGGTGTGTTGAACGACACACAGACTCCGATCGTTGTCCTTAAACGCCTCGTCGGCGACACGGATGTCGCGCGCGCCATGCAGCCGGGCTACACGCGAGGTCCCGGGAACCGCGACGCTGGATGTGGAGTTGTTTGCCATAATGCACCTCTTCGCTTTGCCTTCTCAAAGTGTTCTGAACGGTCTCGCGGAACCCGTCTCCCGTAAACCGTGGAAACCCGGTAGGCTTGGCCTTCCACGGAATTCATAGGGTACCGGGGTTCAGGGTGTTCGACAACAAACGATGAGACAGTGAAACGATGGCTTGGTGTTCTCTTCCCATACGTTCCAGCGTGGCGACGGCGCTCCAGAGTCTGGCGGTGCAGCGCACGGGAGGCATGAGTCTGTTGATTACCGGTCCCCTGGGGATGGGGCAGGAGACGGTGGCCGAGTATCTGGGCAGGGCCCTGCTCTGCGAGACCGGGGACGGTGACGTCTGCGGAGAGTGCTCGACCTGCTTGCGTACGGCGGAACGGGTCCATCCCGATCTGCTCTTGTTCGAACCCGAAGGGGCAAACCATAAGATCGACACACTCCGTGAGGCGATCGTGCAGGCCCACTTCATGCCCTACGAGGCGCAACACAGAGTGTTGATGGTTTTTAAGGCGGACCGGATGCTGGACCCAGCGGCGAACTGTCTTCTCAAGGTTCTGGAGGAGCCCCCAGAGCACGTGCTGTTCATTCTGAGCACGGACCACGAGGAGACGATTCTCCCCACGATCATCTCGCGCTGCCGACCCATCAAACTGTTGCCTCTCCCCGCCAGTGACCTGACGCGATGGTTGAGACAACAGCACGCAATCGACGCCGAGCGGGCCGGTGCGGTTGCCAAGTTGTCCGGCGGCCGTCCGGAACTGGCGGAAGATCTGCTCGGGGAAGATTGGATCGAAAAGCGGGAAAGTGTCCTGAGACTCCTGAGCGCGGTGCGAGAGAACGGCGGAGTGGCGGTTGTCTCCGAAGCCCAGACGTTTGGCCGAGACCGTCCGGGAGCGCGTAATCTTCTCGTGACACTCCTGGGCTTGGTGCGTGACGGGCTGCTGGTTCAGGAGGGAATTCAGCCCGAAAGCCTGATCCACAGCGACCGTTTGGAGACGATTTCCAAACTCTGGGCGGGTTGTAGTGGAGAGACCATGATCGAACGCTTCGAGGCCACCGCGGAGGCCATCCGAAGACTGGACGGCAACTCGAACGTTCAGGCCACGCTCGAAACGGTCTTCCGGACCTATTCCACGTAGATGTGAGAATCCGCTAGGTGCGAAGGATCCCTCGCACTTTGCGCTAACGGGCGCGAACTCCGGTTCTCACAAGGTGAGCGGCAACGGTTGGCGCTTCTTCCCGCAACCGAGTTGCGGTACCGCCAAGCCTCCACCCAACTCACACAAGATACTCCATTTACAAAACTCCCGACCCACGTACCCAACCCAAAACATCGCTTGGCACAGACCTTGTGTATACCCGTACTGGGTGTTGATGATGAAAAAAGAGAAAAACATCGTGAACGATTTGGATATCAGCTCTTTCTTGAAGTATTCCAAGGATGACACTCCGCTCAGCGTTGAGACCGAACGCGAGCAAATCCGCCTCTACAAGGCCGGTGATAAAGAAGCCCGGCGCAAACTGATCGAGTCGAACCTACGATTCGTGGTCAAGATGTCGCTTGCGTACCGGAATCAGGGGCTTTCGCTCGCGGATCTGATGCAGGAGGGCTCGCTAGGACTCATCGAAGCCCTCGGTAAGTTCGATCCGGCCAAGGGCGTGCGACTCATCACGTACGCCTCCTGGTGGATACGGCTCTACATTCAACGTGCGATCGAGCAAAAGACGCGGACGGTCAAGCTCCCCATCAATAAACTGTACGCACTGAAGAAGATTCGCAGTTGCGAGATCGGATTCAAGCACCAAAACGGACGTCTGCCACACCACGACGAGGTCGAAAAGAAGACCGGCATCGCAGAGAAGCAGGTCGAGTACTTGCGCAAGATATCCCCGTCTTTCCTGAGCATCCACACCCACGATGACGAAAAAGCGGGGCTCGACCGGGTACTCACGGACCAAAACGCAGAACCGGCAGGCCGTTGAGGGCGGCGGGCACGTATTCGGGCATATTGGCGGCCGTGGCGTTGCTGGCACCGGTGCCGTTGCCGGACTGGTCGATCCATTCACTCACTCGCGTCGTACCGGCATCGTCCACAACGTTGACATGTTGACTGTCAAAATGACCGATCAACCCCTTGGTTGTCGGCA
>CAYTDF010000194.1:2576-8252 GCA_964436365.1 uncultured bacterium
AACCGGCAGGCGATCGAGTCTGGAAGCGTGAGGTCGAGGATCGGGTGCAGTATGCCTTGCGTATCCTGAGTTCCCGCGAGCGCGAGGTCCTCTCTTGGCGGTTTGGCCTGGAAAAAGACGGGGTCACTCGTAGTCTTCGCCAAGTGGGGCAGAAGATGGGCCTCTCCCCCGAAGGCGTGCGGCGAATCGAAGCCCAGGCCTTGGATAAGCTACGCAGCCCCGGTATCGCCCGACACATGGAGCAGTTGCTGGTGTAAGCGGAGCCGATTCACCTCGTAGAAGGTGTCTCCGGTTGCCATCGTCTATGCGAACAGATCGGCGCGAAGGCCCTTTTGTCATACAACCTTAACGATAATTGATTTGGCGCTGACTCCATGCGTCTCTTTGGATATCCCTGGAAACCGTTGAATTTACTATTGACACGCCTCCCATGAGAGGGGATGCTTAGAAGATTGAGGGAATTAGAGCATTTCCCAAAAGTTCTTTCCGGTTGGAAAACACTGAAGGTCCGACTTTCGCGGGCACTTCGTGCGCGCTAGAGGAAAAAACTTTCGTGAAACGCTTTAGAGCTTCTTCCAATCCTTTTTCCTACTAGTTTGGACGCGATTGCCATGCCGACAAAACGCTGCAAGATCTGCCAAAAGCCTGCGAAAATCGACGATCTCGACCTGACATGCGCTCACTGCCATGAGTCCGAACTCGATCTGTTAATGAAAGTTTACGGATACCTCCATTGCTCGGGAAACGACTTTATCGCCGCGACGGAGGTGATGAGAACAGTCGGTTCACATAGAGGTATTGACGCGACTCAAGTCTTCATGAAGAACTGGATCCTCAAAGGTTGGCTCGAAGCCAACGAGCTTCACTCGGTACGAGTTCCTGAGAGTCTGCAAGAAGAGCTGGAAATATCGGGGTTCGACGCACACTCCGCAGCGGTCCGGGACGCTCTGGCCAAGAAGAAAGCGGAAGGTCCGCGCAAAGAGATCAGGATGGATATGTCCCAGCCCGAACAAGATGAGAAGACGGCCCGGATAGGGATGGTCTATTCGGAAAGACGCCGGGGCTCGTGACCGTCGAAAGTGAACGGGCTTTCCTGGAACCCGGAAATGAGTATACTGTCTGCGCTATGGCAATGGATCACAACGCTGTAGCCGTACCGATGCCGGGATAAACCCGCTGCCCGGCTCGTGATTGATCTGGAGGAGAAACTGGATGTCTGACGCATCTGTGGTCAAACGCCGGGGCATGGTTAAGGACTTGGTGAATGAGCTGAAACGTGAGGGTGCCACAATTACGCACGCCGCGCTCCCCGGCTTTGAGCAACCGTATAAGATCGGTAATTATGTCCCTGCGGTGATCGCGAAGTTCGCGAAAAAGGGAATGGGAGCTATCGGAATCGTGAAGATGGGTGGCACCGAACTGGAAGGCGGTCCGGCTCGGTTGGAGATCAAATACCTGGCCACTCGGATATCACAGAAGACGAGTAGAATGGTTCCTGTGTATATTGCGGTACCGAGAGATCACCACAACAACTTGCTTCGCGTTCTGAAGGAAGTCGGACTGGCCGATAAGGATCACATCCGCACCCGAGCGTACTAACCGACTCGACCCTACCCCACAAAGCCGTAGAAATCGCTTCGCCAGCCCACGGATGAGTTCTGTGGGGCACGAGCGTTTATGCGCTTACCGGCCGGAGTGAAATAGCAGCGTCTCCGGACTGTCGGGATAGACATCCTCCAGCTGGCGACGCGCCCACTCTTTTTCAGTATCCGGCCAGTCTCCACGGGCAATGCTGTGCAGGATCGCGTGACGGTAGCGCTCTTGGAGATCGCCCGAGAGAAGACGCTCGTACTTGTTCTTGCTGTCTTCGCTCTTGGGTGCCCGACCTCGTCTACGAGCAATGTGCAGGAGAAAATCGATCTCGTCGGCCTGGCGGGTATCCGCCTCCCGGCCTTGCAGTTGGCCGGCCTCTTCAAAACAACGAGTCGCGCGTGTGTACTCACCGAGAGCATACGAAGCCCGCCCACAGACACTCAGTGTTTCCCGCCGTATCTCAGGTCCAACGATCACCGCGCTGACGGGGTCGTCGAGGAGACGATCGACGGTCTTGAAGATCGCACCGGAGACGACTGCGGAGACCTCACGGGGCTCCCCCAAGAGCAACAAAGACGCCACTCGCTGGAGCACGGCGTCAAGGAGTGTGGGATCGAGGACTGCTGGGTCGGTCCAACGTTTCAAGAAACCGGCATGCGCTTGCACGGCCTCTTGGTAATCGGTCACCCCGGCCAGGTAGACCTGTTCGAGCCCCGCCAACTGAGTGACATGACCCAGCCGGTCGAGCGCAGCGTTGTAGTGCTCCCAGAATAAATCGGTCTGCCCCCGTAGGGCCGCTTCCTCAGCCCTAATGACGTGTTCGCGGGAAAGGCTGTCCAGGCCCGCAGTGTCCACGGACCAGGCGGTTAGCCCCATACACAAAGAGATTGTGGCCGCTATAGCAGCCGGGTGGCATGGCCTCCGTCTTTCTCTAGACATCTTGGAGCGTCTCCAGGAAACTGTCTTCGCTTGGCCGTGGCTCGTCCTAAGGGTTCCGGCCAAAGAAATCATCAAGGTAGGTTAGCGTCTTCGCTTTCGCGTCGAGAACCACCCGCGCCCCGTGGGCGACGGTCATGTTATAGGACTGGTGTCCGATTGGAACGCCTTTCAGAACTGGAACGCCCAGAGAGAGGAACCGGTCACGCAGAACACCGGCGATCATGGGTCGTTCGGTGGACTTGCCACGAGGTGTACTGAACCCGCCAAGGAGAACGCCCTTCACGCGGGATAGCGAACCCGCCAGGTGGAGTTGGGTCAGCATGCGGTCGACACGGTAGGCCGGCTCACCCGTCTCCTCCAAGAAGAGAATGATATCGATATCCTTCGGCAGGCTGTACGGCGTGCCCTCCAGCGCGGCGAGCATGGAGAGATTCCCGCCCAACAGGATGCCTTCCGCGATTCCCGGGGTCCAGGTTTCGAGCGCCTTACGGCCGGGCCAATCGGCGGCGTCCACAAAAAGAGCGGGACCGGGAACAGCCTTCCCCTCAAGCATGGACCACCAAGTGCGCTCGGTGAACTTCTTGAGCGCCTTCGTGCCGAAGCTGTAGCCCAGAGCCGGAGCGTGGAGACTGACCAGGCCGGTCTGGCGGTAGACCGCCAGATGAATCGCGGTGATATCCGAGAATCCGGCAATCAGCTTGGGGTCGCGCGCCAGCGCATCGTAATCGATGCGATCCAACAACCGTGGGCTTCCATAGCCACCGCGTAGGCAGACGACGGCCCGTATCTCGGGATCGGTCAAGAAACCGTTGAGGTCGGCCAACCGCTCTTCATCGGTGCCCGCGAGATCGCAGAGGAACGGTTTCGAGAGGTGCTGGCCTCGCTTCACCTTGTAGCCGTGGCGCTCCAGGTAGGTTTCGGCGCGCTTTACGGAGTCGGCGCCGATGGGGCTGGCCGGACAGACCAACCCAACCGTATCCCCATCGTGTAAGGGCTGGAGTTGGGCGAGAGGTTGGGGACCCATTGTCTCTCCTGAACCCATGCGAGCCACAAGCAAGAAGATGACGAGAGTATTCGCCAGAGAGAATGTCCGAGGAGAAAAGAATGTGACTGTATTCCGCACGGGCAGGCCCCGTGCACTCACGGACAAGTTCGCGGAGAAACGCTGCAGCGTTCGATATAAGCGGCGGTGGATTCCTCGATGCGTTTCCATGTTGAATTCCCCCGTCAGGATAGACAGGTTCGAAATCCTAGGACAGGATAGATCATGGGACTTCCAATGACTCGTGAGCGATTGAATGAAGTCGAACGCCCGGCCCCCACGGGCACTGCGTGCGCGCTACCCAGAGGAACTTTCGAGAAACACTCCACGGTGACTCCCAATGACTCGTGAGCGATTGAATGAGACTCGATAAGGAACCATCGTGACGCCCAAACTCACAGACGAACAACGCGAACGGTATGCACGAAACCTGGTGCTCCCCGGTTTTGGCGAGGCGGGTCAACAGAAACTGGCGGAGGCGCGAGTGCTGGTGGTCGGCGCGGGCGGGTTGGGCTCGCCATGCGCGTACTACCTCGCGGCGGTGGGCGTGGGCACGTTGGGCATCGCCGAGGCCGACACAGTTGAACTCAGCAACCTGCAACGGCAGATTCTGCATTCGACACCGCGACTCGGCCAGGCAAAGGTCGACTCGGCCCAGGAGAGCTTGGAAGCGCTCAATCCCAATGTCCGGGTCCGGCCACACCCCGTGCGATTCGATCCGGAAAGCGGCCCCGAGCTGCTCGGAGAATACGACCTGGCGGTGGATGCCACCGATAATTTCGAGACACGCTTCTCGATCAACGCAACGTGCGTGCAAGCGGGGAAACCCTGGGTCCACGCGGGTGTGACTCAGTTTCAGGGCCAGATGATGACCATCGTTCCGGGGGAGGGCCCGTGCTACTGCTGCGTGTTTCGCGAGCCGCCTCTGCCCGGGGCGGTGCCCAGCGGGGCGGAAGCGGGGATTCTAGGCTCGGTGGCCGGATTGTTCGGCTCGCTTCAGGCCACCGAGGCCATCAAGCTGATTCTCGGTTTGGGCGATCCGCTCGTGGGTCGCATGTTGATTGTGGAGACACTAGAAATGCGGACGCGGGTGGTCGAACTGCACAGAGCGGAAGATTGCCCGGTCTGCGGAACAACGCCGTGAGCGAAGCGGCCGGTGGCTACATGCCGGAAATCGTATCGAGCATCGTCTCCACACGGTGAGCGTAGGTGTGCTCGGCAAGCACTCGTTGGCGAGCGTTCTCAACGACAGCGCGGCGGAGGTCCTCACGTTCCAAGTAATACTCGGCGGCATCGCGGAGCGCGTCCGCACCCGCAATGTAGACCGCTTCTTTCTCAGGCTCGAAATACCGGCCCGCACCGGGAACCCAATCGGAAATCAAGAAACCACCGGAAACCGGAGCGTTGTAATCGCGCTGATTGAGACTGCCCCGGCATTGCACACTGTGCAAATTGATATTGACCGGACATGAAGCGAACAGATGAGGCAGTTCGGTGGTGGGATCGATCGGACCTTTGAAGCGGGATTCGAGAACGGTCCCCCGCGTGAGCGGTATCCAGTCTTCGTTGCCATAAATCACAAGCCCAAGATCCACCAAGGGCTCCAGCATGGAGAGCCGGTAGCGAATGTTGGCCTCCCAGTAGAGGAAGTGGCAGACTTCGCCGCTCAGTGTGATTCGCTTGCCGGGCGCGTAGGGTTCCTCAACGGCCAACTGCTGGAAGGAGCGTCGCCGGTCGGCGAGATGAAGCCCGATCAAACGGTCGCAATAGGCGGCCATTTCCGGCGGGAGCTGCTCGCGGCGCGAACGCTGGTCCTGAAGCCCCCCGACAAAAGAGACCGGAGACGCCCACTCTTCGGAAAACAGGCCGGACTCGGGCACATCGGCGGCCAACGGTAGATGCTCGACGGTATATCCACCCCAAACCCGGGCAGCGGGGAGATAGGTATCATCGAAAACAAAGACGACCTCGCGCGGCTCGAAGGCCTGGACGACCAAAAACTGTGGATCGTCGAGAAACCAGGTGATCTTACGAGTGGCCTCGAGTTTTGGACTGGGTTTGTGCTGCAAATAGCGGTAAAAATTGGCCGCGCTTTGGTTGAT
>CAYTDF010000195.1:0-8237 GCA_964436365.1 uncultured bacterium
CCCTACGTTGCTGGATATACCTAATCATAAGCGATGAGGCTTTCGCGCGTCAACGCTTACTTGTAGAGAATGTGCCATTCTTCTTGAGAGGTCGTTCCCAAGGTCTGACCACACAGATTCACACGGCAAGTATACCGTAAATCGAATGCCACACCGGTAGGCTGGAGTCAGCGTCTCGCCTCTCAAGATGCAGGTCAAAACAAAAGGCCCACCACGAATGATGAGCCTTTTGCAGAAAAGGTATTCTGTTTTTCAGAAAACGGTTGCACATGCTAGTTCCTGAAGTTCGGGGGACAGCCACCATTGTAGGTGATACCATCGACAATCAGGCTCCTGGTAAACGAGCAGTTACCGCCATACCAGAAGATATCGCCAACGCTCTTGAGTCCATTGGACGCGGCATAGCTGTTTCCCTGCCCACCCCGGCGTTGAGCGCCGATGAATGGACTTGCGGAATACAAACCGTTCTCCCCGCCATCCGGCCCGATCGTGAAGATGACATAAGCCAAATTCCTGGGGTTCGGCCAGCGCCTGTAGACGCCGGTCTCATACAGCTGAGGCGTCCCGCTATTGTCGTTTGGCAAGACAAACGGATCCTCGGGGATGGAGCCGATATAGGCGATCGGCGTGGTTAAGAAAAAGAGGCCCGCTTCAACCCGAGACCTCTCGTACGCATTACTTTCCGATTCGGGTGGATACCCACCGTTGTTATCCAGCGCATACATCTCGTTGGCCATGGCCAACGCCCGGATGTCCGAGTAAGCCTTCGATATTTTCGCTTTGGTCTGGGCGTTCAGGAAGTTCGGCACCGCGATCGCCGCCAGGATACCGATAATAGCGACAACAATCAGCAATTCGATGAGTGTAAACGCATGCCGCCCATCTCTACGCATTTGTAATTCTTTCATAGTTACCCACCAATTCGTATTATGTTGAAGAAAAGATTATACGCAGCCGCCCTTTCGACCGTCAATGTTCGTGTAGGGGGTAAGGCTACATGAACACATTTGTTTGGGTGCCTGAACACCTACAGCGTCGAGAGGGATCCTTCCCTCGCGAATCCGACTCTGATTGTCTTGATCTCATGGCCTTGGATATCGAAATCGAGTGCCGTGCCCGAAGCACGCAGTTCGTCGCAGTCGCGCTCGAGAAGATCGGTTTCGTAGGCACGCAGAATTCTCGCGGGGCTGACAACCCGCACCCGACAATCGGTCCCATCGGTCTCGACCAGCCTGAGCACGATCTCATCGGAATCGTAGGCACGCTTGACGACCTCCAAGAGAACATTGCCGGGCTCGACGGTAAAGAAAGACCGCTCTCTTGTCAGTGGCCCATCGTGGGCCGTTTCCGCGACGGCGGTCAGCGGCTGATTGAATGCGTATCCGGTACGCTTGACTCCGGCCGCTCGCCAACTGCCCCGGTGCGGGAAGAGAGAATAGGCCAAGATGTGGGTTCCCGCCTCCGTCAATTCGGCGGGTTCGGTCGGACTCCGTAACACGCTCATCCGCACGACGTTGCCTTGGACATCGTGCCCGTACCGGGCGTCGTTTAACAGGCTCACGCCGTACCCCTCCGCGCCTCTTTCGGCGTCGAACAGGTCGACCCATTTCTGCGCGGGATACTCGATGCCGTCGGCGGGCCGCACAACGGTTGCATACGGCGCGTCATACGTGACCTCGGGTGTATCCAAGGCCAACGGAAAGGCGACTTTGATCATCGTGTGCACGTCATGCCAATCGACGGTCAAACGGAAGTCGATCCGCTCGATCTCAGCATACAGACGTATCTCTTGAATGAACCGTGAGTTTCGATACGGCCTTTCGATACGAAGGGCCGCGCGGACCGGCCCCTTCTCGACCGGGTGCATGAGCGGCTCTCCGCCGATCTCCGTCTCACGCCCGGGAGGCTTTCCAACCGTATCGTCGCCGATCACGAACCGTCCCTCGGAATCCCCCTCGTCCTCAATCGCCACGAGCGTGTTCCCCCATTGTGAATCCTCCAAGATGTCGATTCCCTCACGCTTATCGACAATGCGGCTCACATACCCGGAGACCGGATCGAGTTCCACTCGGAAAAACTCGTTTTCGAGAGAACGATCCGTACCGGTGACAGTTTCGGCCGTCCCCGCGCCGCCGCCCTCTTCCGCCAATCGATAGGTCGAGTACCCCATCGAGGGAATATCCCGGGCAACACAGACACACCGTATCCGTTGTTCGTCGCCGCCCTCCAGACGTTCGAGTTTTTGGACGGGGATCGTTCGCCCGGACTCGTCCCGCAGAAGGGGACGCTCGGCGAGAATCGCAGCTGGCAGGTCGAGCTCGACAACATCCGTCCGCGCCCACGACAACGCGTTGAAAACGATGACGGACAAACTCTCGCCCGCGGTGTCGATCCGCTCTGAAATCGCGGCGAGCGACGTCTTCAGAACATGCGAGCCCGATTCCCGGACGCTTCGGTAGAGGATCATCGCGTCGTCATACGCCTCAGGGATCAAACTCCCCCCGAGAATGTCGTGAAACTGATTGAAGAGGAGCTTCCGCCACGCCTGTTCGAGTTCTTCTTGCGGATAACTGTTTTGCGAGACGAGCGCGGCGACGCACGCCCACTTCTCAGAAGCGATCAGAAGATTCTCGCAGAAGCGATTGTTCTTCTTGATCTCCCCACAGTTGGTCATATCCGCATGCAACTCAAAACCCAGTTCAGTCTCCACTGTGGGAAGGCGCGGCTCTTGAGCGAGCACCGTTTCAGCGAACCGAGCGAACGTGCTGAACTCGACAGAGACATCGGGAGCGACCTCCTCCGCCCATTGTAGCGTCGCTTCGATTTCGTCCGGGTCCGGCCCACCCCCGTGGTCGCCTCCGCCGATCACAACCAAGGTGTCGTGTACGCCGTATCGCTCGCGGCCTCGAAGCGCGGTTCGCTCCCAGCCGGGAAACGGGGGAGCCTCGGGATCGATAAACCGGCAAGCCAAGACCCTCGATCCATCGGGCGCTTGCCACCAGAACATGCTCTCTTGCACATCGGTCCGGCTGCCCCCAGCGTCCCCACGCCGCCAAAGATAGGCATCGATACCGGACTTACTCATGATCTGCGGCAGCTGCGAAGGATGGCCCCAAGCGTCGGACTGCCAGCCCGTGCGAACATCGAGACCGAAAGTTTGCTGAAAGTAGCGCTTGCCCATGACGCACTGGCGCACCCACGACTCGCCACAGGGTTCGGAGCCCTCCGGCTCGACATACATCCCTCCGACGATCTCCCACCGCCCCTCGGCAACGCGATCCTTAATCCTCTGAAAGACCGCCGGGTAGACGGTCTCCATGGGCTCGAAAAGCGGCACCTGGCTCTGCACGAAGGTGTACTCCGGGAATCGGTCCATGTTGTCCAGTGCACGGGTAAACGTCGGCGCGCAGCAACGGTGGATCGTCTCCGGGTCGTACCGCCAGAGCCAGACGACATCGATGTGCGACTGGGGCACGATGTGAATTCGAAGGGGATCGCCCATGGAAGATTCTCCTGGAGTCTCGTGTGACAATGCTTGGGTCGTTGGGATTGTACGCCACCCCATACATTCCGCACGGGCCTGGTTGTAGTTTGCCGCTGTGTTGCCTGCTACGCTCGTTGACACACGACACGATTCTATCGACAGAGACCTAGTCTGTTTCGTGTCGTGAATATCCGGTTATCGGTTACGGAGGTAAACCATCATGCGGTTTCTGTATATGTTGTTGACTGTGGCGCTGCTACCACTCTTAGCGGCGAGCGTGACTGTGGAAGTGGATGGAGATGGAACCCTGCGCGTAGACAACGAGCGGCGTTTCGTGATCGGCATGTATGAAACCCCCAAGACCGATGCCGCGGCAACAGAACTGAAAGAGGCTGGCTTCAACCTCGTTCAGTTTCCCGCCAACCAAGAAGGTCTCGATATGGCCGCCAAGAACGGCTTGGGAGCCTGGGTAAATGTGGGCGGACGCATGCAGGTCCGCGATGCGGCGAGCGGCGAGAAACTGAAGACGTTCGTCAAGTCTTTGTCTGGCCATCCCGCGTTGTGGGTATGGGAAGTTCCCGACGAAGCGCTTTGGAACCTCTACTTTCCAAAACTCCAGGCCGTCAAGAAACGTTGGAATGCGCTACGTAGGCAGATCAGTGACGCCCAGATCCCCGAACCACTACGAGCGGCGCTGGAAGATATCCACGAGCGGCTCATGACCTATAACAACTCGGCGCGCTTCCTGAAGGCCGAGGCCGAAGAGCGGAAGATACGCAAAGCGCTGGGATTGCCGGTGGAATGTACGCCCCTGCTGAGCCAGTGGCACGAAGGGGTCGAGCCTCTGCGCACAGCGATGAGCGAAGGATGCCGAGTGACCCGGCGTGCCGACGGAAAGCACCCGATATGGTTCAACCACGCGCCGCGCAATACGATTGCCGACCTTCGCTTGTTCGGAGAGATCGCCGACCTCGCCGGTTGCGACATTTATCCCGTCCCGTTCGGAAGATACGTGGGGCATAGCGACCTCGCCGACAGGCACCGCTCGAGTGTGGGCGCTTACACACGGAGAATGGCGGCCGGTGCGCCCGGAAAGGCGATCTGGATGGTGCTGCAGGGGTTCTCGTGGAACGACATCTCAACCGACGCCGATCCCAAACCCAAGAAACCGCGCCCAACCTACGACCAGTCGCGGTTCATGGCCTACGACGCCATCGCCAACGGCGCGCGGGGGATACTGTACTGGGGAACGTATAAAGTCGAAAAGGATTCGCGACTCTGGGGCGCCCTCAAGAAAGTCGCTGGCGATCTGTCGGAACTAGAACCGCTACTCGCCGCGCCGGACCCCGGATGGCCCATACATATCCAACTCGATGCCACCCCGCAATCGGCCGACCGCGAGATCGCGTGCGTCGTCCGGCGTTTGGGGAGCCGCACCCTCATCGTGCTGGCCAACGAAAACAGCGCACCACTGGGTTTCACAATTCACGGGCTGGACAAGATCGAAGGCACAACATTTCAGGTCCGCGACAGCTGGGAGGAAATCTCGGTCAGGAATGGCGAGCTACGCTTCGGCCTAACCGACCTAGAATGCGCGGTGCTCATCAGCGAGTAGCGACGTTCTCACCGGTTCGAGTACGCTTCCCATTCGGGTACGTTGGCCGCCTCGCCAACGACGGGAAGCAATAGGTGAGACGCGTTCGCGCCACTAAAATGGACCGTCTGTTCGGCGGACGTCTTTTCGGAACTGAAGGGGTCCGCGTTGCCCGTGTTGGGGTTGGGCTCGAACCGGGGGCTGTTGCTACTGGAGACGGAGAGCCGTATCCGGTGTCCAGTGTTGAAGATCAGGCTCGTCGACCAGAGATCGACCTCCAGACGGTAGAGATGCCCCGGCTCCACGGGATCGGGTGTGGCCAGAGACGAGCGCAGGCTGAGTCTCCGAATACCGTCGTTAAAAAGCATGCTGCGCCCATCGGGGTAGACGTCGCATAGTTTGGCGGTGAAATCGGTATCCGCCGCAGACGTCGAAACATACAGTACAGCGGTGATCCGCCCTGTGACCTCCAAGGGCTGTAACAGCGGTTCGGAGGTGAAAACCAACACATCGCCGCGCCCCTCCTGCTCCCGTTGATCGAACGCGCCTGCTGGAAGAACGAGATTCGGACCGCCGTTCGTAGGTACGGGGTCGTTCGGATCGTACATAAAGCCGCGACTTCCTTCCGGCGGCTTTGCCCGGCCGAGCCCCCCCTCGGAACTCAAGTAGAACGGGACAGAAACAGATGGCGGCGGCCAATCCTCGGCGGTGCGCCATTCGTTACCCGGTTGCCCATGGCCCGGAACTTCCCCCATGGTGTAGTAGATCACTCTGGGGATCGTCTGACCCAACGGCCGTTCTTGAAGCCAGTGCCGGAACCAATCGCTTCGGCTCGGCCAGACGCTGGGCGTTTCCCGGTTGGGGAAACTGAGTTCTCCACTCGGATGGCCCTGTCCGGCGTGGGTCCAGGGTCCAATGAGCATGTGCAGGTTCTCTCGTGCGCGGTTCCCTGCCCCGTCGCGGATTTCCGTAAAAAGGTCAATCGTCCCTTGCTGGAAAATATCGTACCACCCCCCAACCAGCGAAACCGGCCAGTCGACGCGCTCGATTCGTTCCGCAAGATTCTGCTCCCGCCAATGGGAGTCGTAGTGAGGATGGGATCGGATCTCGATTAGGGATTCCGGCGTGAAACCGACGACGGCCATCCAGGTTTCGGTAAGTGATTTGCGAAAGACGCCACCGTTGAAAAACGTCGTATGATAGCTGGAGAGAGGTCCCGATTCGATCAGCTGCCCCGACAATCCGGGAGGAGCGGCTCCGGCCAACTGCACTTGCAACATCGCGCCGGCCGAGTAACCGATGGTTGCGACCGATCCATCGCACCACTCCTGGCCGCGCATCCATTGTACGGTGTCGTACGCGTCCTGAAGCTGGCCCCAACCGTCGTCGGCCAGAGGTCGGGGTACGCCTTCCGAATCGTTGATGCCGCGCACGTCCTGAACGACCGCCGCGATCTTGTAACGATTGTAATCCGAGAGATCGGAACTGTTCTGCTTGCCATACGGAGTGCGGCCGAAGACGACCGGGTACACGGGGCCTCCGGTACTCGGCAGATAAACGTCTGTCGCGAGTTTGACCCCATCGCGCATCTCAACCATATAAGTTGTCCTGCGCAATGCCTCGCCATTGACACCGGCCGACGCGCCAACGATGAGAAGTAAAGCAGAAAACCGTCGGAACAAGGGTAAAAGCCTCCCCTTTTCTACTTATGATCTAGTTCAAAGTTTCCACATACCACGCCGCGGACGAGCCCCGCACCGGACCACGCAACGAACGCTAGTTCCTAGGTGCATACGGATCGACAACAGGTTGCCCATCGCCGCGCCGAATGATATCGCCCGTGCTGCCAAGGCCGTTGGTGGAGTCGTAGGGGGTTCCCCGACGCCCCCCCCCCTTGTCGACGCCGATCCAACCGTCGGGGCCGATGCTGACCAGCATGTGCTCCAGGTTCTTTATCGTGGGATAGTGGCCCACACCGCACCCACCACTGTCAGCGCCACCTCTCGGGTCCTTGTCGCAATAAATGTACGAATGCCCCGTTTCGTCGGCCCCAAAGCCGACGGAATGTTCTATCATGGCAAAAGGATCCTGTGGCGGCGCACTCAGATAGGATATGGGGCTAGTCAGCGGGTAATAGGAATCCTCAAATTTCTTGTAGGGTGGACGCGCGCCGACTTGGCCAAACTCGTCTTGCCAACGTTCGAGAGCCCAAGCCTCATTGTCGTCCCAATAATCAAGTAACATGACATTCCGCTCCATCTGGAACTGGAAGATGGCCATGGAAACCGCGCGCATGTCGGCCTGGCAGCGTGATATCTTGGCTCGGAGCTGCGCGTTGAGGAAGTTCGGCACAGCAATCGCCGCCAGAATTCCGATGATGGCCACAACAATCAGCAACTCGATCAATGTAAAAGCTCGTGAGTTCTTCATCGCCCCTGACAACCTTCACTTTCCGGACCGAAAACCGATATTCCCCGCGTTTCGGCCATACAATATCTCTGCTCATCCACTTTACCCGGCCAATTCCGCGCGGTCAACCAATCATGGCAGGGCGAGCCTGTGATATACGCCTCTCGCACTCGGGATATCAGACACTCGACCGTGCGCATATCATGGTTCCGTATAGCGCGTGTTGCTACCCTGAGCGGAATCAAGCGTTTCTCGAAGGCCCCACCCGACAGGGAATCCGACTCCTCACCGAGGTGATCTATGTTCCGCGCAACCCTGACAGCCATTTTCATAGCGTCGGTCATCCCAAGTACGACGTTCACCGGGACAGCGATGGCTGAAGTTCCCGAGAATGTCTACGAAGGAGACCTCGTCCGGTATCCGGGTCCCTGGGCGTTTTTCTTGCCACGATCGCACATCATCCTGGTCAGCGATCGAGAACTCGAAGACCTCAGCGATCCGGACAAGAAACTCAACTTGAGCCTGGGACACGGCGAACGGGTCGAAAGCCTTCGCGACATTTGCGAGCGAGCGCAAGCGGCGGGCCACCGCACACTGATCCTGGCTTTCGACCATTTCTTCAGCCAATACCGTCCCGGACAGGGTCACGAGCCCCGTCGGCTAATGCCGGATATGGACGCCTATATCGAACGCATCGCTGCCATCGGTGTGTTCGCCGAGCAACACGGCATGCGGCTCGAACTCAGCCTG
>CAYTDF010000196.1:0-6507 GCA_964436365.1 uncultured bacterium
AATGGAACGTGCAGGCGGCCGTGTAGGTCTCAGGCTTTTTTCGGGGGGAAGAGATGAAGAAGATCGTCTGGATTCTCGTGGCCGTTGTGACGCTCGCCGTGGCCGCGCTCAGCATCGCTCAGTTCAACCGAACCCATCAGGGACGCACCCGCTCAGGGTCACAAGCGGGGAAGCCCGCTCCGTATCAGATCAGGAAACTCGAAATCCGCTCAACACAGCCGGTCACCCCGGAACTGCTGGCGAAGCTGGACCCGATGACCGGTGTCATCGCCGGGCGGGTCGAGGGCACGGATGAGATTGGGAACCTGGCGGTTTCGTACGTGGACACAAGGACGGGTTATCACAATCTGGCCACGATGCCGATTGCGTACGAGGGACGCAGGTTTCGCGCGGAACATCTCCCGGCGGGAACCTACCGCATCACGAAACGCGGCGGGTACGCGGACCGAACCTTCCAGTTGGCGCCGGGTGAGGTCGTCGACGACATCGTCTACGGTCGAAACGATGTCGAGGTCCGGCTGCGTCTCGAAGGCTCCTCTGGACCGTTGCCGGTTGGCTCGCGTGTGAGCGTGCAGCTGAGGACTCTATACGACAACGCCAGATCGCACTCAATCGACAAGTCGACGGTCATCCCCGAAGATCGAACGCTTTCATATCGCATGCCCCGGGGCCGCGACATGAAGGTGATTGTGCTGACTCCACAATCGGGCGGTGTCGTGAGGCAAGGTATTCCCTTTTCGACGGCTGTGGGCGACATCCTGGAACTGCCCCTAACGCTTGAGGACTGGCCCAAGATCGCGGGAAACGTCGTGAATGCGGCCGGAGAGGCGGTCTCCGGGGTGACGGTCACACTGCTGAACACGTACGCTCCGCCGCGCATGCATAGAGAGAGCGCCCTGCGTAGAGCGTATAAGCACGTGCAGGTTTGCAGTGGAGAAGGCGGCGAGTTCGCCATCAGCGTTCAGCCGGACCGCCTCGCGAAACTGGGCTTCAGCGACAGCCTGGCCACTCTCGTGGAAGCCGACAGAGTCGCGCCCGGCAAGGCCCCCATCACGGTCAACATCGGTGGGCCGCGAGGGAGCCTGCAGATCCAAGCCACACACACGCCCAGCGGCGAGCCGATGGGAACCATCACCCTGACGCTCCAGCCAAGAGACGGCGTAGTACCGGCAAGCACAAGAACCGATTCGAAGGGCAAAGCGGTTCTTCACGGGCTCGAGCCGGGCCAGTACGACATCCAGCCGCCGGAGGGTATCACCGTCACGCCCAACGAAGTGACGGTCGAGGCGGAAAGCCAGACCAAACTGGTTTTGGCCTGCAAAGGTCCTGCACCGGTTTCCAAAGAAGCCGGATCCAAGGTCTCAGGAATTCGCCTCATCGAAGGCCGCTTCGAAATGGTGGACGAATCGAAACTACCGGCAAGAGCGGTCATCGTCAGCGCGGAAGCCAGCGGGCACGCCGTATCGAACGGGTCGTTCACGATTGAGACCCGATGGGGAACCCCTCTGCCGAAGCTGATCCAGCGGATCAACCCGATCCTGGCCGCGCCGGGCTACGAGATCGACGCCGGTTGGACGATGCAAAACAGGCAGAGCGCTACCCAAGCGGCGGGCGGCACGCCCCCTTCGACCCTGGTACTCGGCCTACGGCAAGCCCCTCTGATCAGCGGACGCGTGCTTTCGCCCACCGGCCAACCGCTCCCCGGCGCGCGCGTTGGGGCGATACCAGTGATGGAATACATGATCCTCAACGATCAGAAGACGGAGGTCGTCAGCGGCGAGGATGGGGAGTTTACGCTGACCGCACCCACGGGAACGTCGTCCATGATGGGCGCTGGGATGTATGGGAGGTATGGGATGTACGGCATGGGCATGGGCATGGGGATGATGGGCGTGCAGCAGCCGGGCGCGGCAGTGAAATCGGTCGTCACAGTCCGGCACCCGCTCTACGCCACCTGCATTTACAGCGCCTCGGGGTTGGTGCCGGGGACCCTCTCCGATTTGGGCGACCTCTCCGTCCTGTCTGCGCGACGGGTTCAACTGAAGATCACCTACGAGGCTCCCGAGCAAGAACAGTACTGGACGACGCACTCGAGAGAGCGCTGCGAAATGCCGGTGCATCAGGGTGCTCAAACTTGGAACCAGGAATTGCATATTGGTTCGGACAGAATGAGCGGGAACACACTCTTTCCGGCGGGGCCGTTCACGTCGGTCAATTTGCAACTCCAACATCCCGCGTCGAACGTCTTCCACACATTTTTGCAGTTCGGGTCGAGAGGCCAACAGCCCTGGCAGTGGTCAAGCCGGGAGGCACTTCCCGACACGGTGGAATTGACCGCGCCCGCACTGCCCATTCGCAGGTTTCGTATCGTCGATAAGGACGGCGAGCCGGTTCGAAACGCGCAATTCAAAGTCACGCTCATTCGAGACCAGATGGGTTTTTGGGGAAGCCTGTTTCCCAAGAAGATAAGACCGCCACGCTATATGCCCATAGATACCCATGAAGACTTGCGCACGACCTATGGCGGCG
This sequence comes from uncultured bacterium, assembly GCA_964436365.1. Lineage (GTDB taxonomy): Bacteria > Hinthialibacterota > Hinthialibacteria > Hinthialibacterales > CAYTDF01. Next base: position 2,530 of record CAYTDF010000196.1, read on the forward strand.
AAGCGGAGTTCGTCATTCCCGAGGATATCCCCACGATCGTCATGGTGGCACCTCATTCACAAGGCCCACCGCTACCACGCTTGGCCGCACAATCCTTGGCCGCACAATCCATGGCCACACAAGGACGCCTCGACAAGTTGCCGGAGAGCAGTTTCATCCCCCGATCCGGGGAAGATATCGGTGATCTGATTCTGTCCGCTACGGTGGATCCGGGGATATGGAGCGCGGTGCCGAAGTAGATCACGCAGCCGTCATGCTACACTTCAGCCGGACAAGCCGAATCGGCTGGAGGGTATTCCATCGTCATGCGTTCTTTCAGAGACAACATCTCAAACAGCCTTCTTGGCCCGGTGGTTGTGCTGGGTCTCTCTCTGTGCTCGGCCTGCGGACCGGAACCGGCCGAAACGGAGTCGGAGCGGTTCCGGGTGACCATGGTCTGCGACGTGGGTGGATTGGGCGATCAGGGGTTTAACGACGCCGGTTGGCTGGGCGTACGCCTCGCGGCGGATCGGGACCCCGAGATTGAAGTGAAAGTGATCCAGTCGACCGAACAGAGCGACTACATCACCAACCTGTCCCGTGCGGCCGAAAGTAGCGGAGTTGTGGTGGGATTGGGGTTCTTGATGATCGACTCGATCCAGACCGTGGCGGCAGAATATCCCGACCGCTCGTTCATCTTCGTGGACGGGCTCTTCGAAGCGCCCAACGTGGCCACGTTCGACTTCAAAGCCCAAGAAGGCGCGTTCCTGGCGGGTATCCTGGCGGTGGCGGCGTCCCACACAGGGGTGGTGGCGGTCATGCCGGGGATGGACATCCCGCCTGTCCAGGCGTTTCAAGCCGGATACGGTGCGGGAGTGGCCTATATGGCGGAGAAGATGGGCCATGAAGTGAAGGTGCTGTCGAATACCATCGGCGCCTTCAACGATCCAGTGAAAGCGCGGGGTATCGCCGAAGAGCTGATCGCCCAAGACGCCGACGTGATCCTCCAACTAGCCGGGTCGAGTGGGTTGGGTGTGCTCGAAGCGGTCAAGGAGGCTCCAGGGCGGCGGTTCATGATCGGCGTGGATATCGATCAAGACGATCTCGCGCCCGGCAAGGTCCTGACCAGCATCCTGAAACGAATCGACCTGGTCGTAGCTCGTGAGGCCGCGCGCATCAAACGGGGCGAGTTTCAGAGCGGACAGCACTATGTGGGGCTGGCCGAGGAGGCCGTCACCCTGACCCCCATGCGCCACACACGCCACGAAGTCGCCCCGGAAGTGTTCGAGATCATCCACGAAGCCAGTCAAGCGATTATCGCCGGAACGATTGTCCCCCCCCACACACTGTAGTGTCGTGTGCAGTCCCACGGTCACGGGGGAGAAGAACGAAATATGTGCCGATCCCAGGAAGAACACCCCACCGTCGTCGAAGCCATCGACCTCCACAAACGCTTCGGGAGAGTTGCGGCCAACGACGGGGTGAGCGTCACGCTCCGCGCGGGAGAAATTCACGCGATCGTCGGCGAGAACGGCGCGGGAAAATCGACGTTGGTGAGCATGCTCTTCGGCTTGCTGCGGCCCGACTCCGGTGAAATCCGCATTGCGGGCCAGCCGGTCTGTTGGCGTCACCCCGACGAAGCGCTGCACGCCGGGATCGGACTCGTCCAGCAGCACGCCACGTTGATTCGCGACCGTACCGTCACCGAAAACGTCCTCCTCGGCTGCGAACCGCGCCGGGGCCCGTTTATCGACCGGGACACCGCTCGCCGTCAGGTCGAGGAACTCGCTCAGCGATACGGCCTGACACTGACGCCCGATGCGCGGGTAGAATCGTTGAGTGTCGGCCAACAGCAACAGGTCGATATGGCCAAGACGTTGGCCCGGGACGTTCGTGTGCTGATGCTGGATGAACCGACGGCGGTCTTGGCTCCCTCGGAAATCGAGACGCTGCTCAAACGACTGCAAGGACTGGCCCGGGCCGGTCTCGCGGTGGTCTTCATCTCCCATAAACTCCCCGAAGTCCAAACCGTCGCCGACCGGGTAACCGTTCTCCGCCACGGCCGCGTGGTCTGGAACGGAGAGATGAGCGAGACCGATCCCCACAAACTCGCCAAGGCCATGATGGGCGGCGAGGAGATTGCGGTGGCGCGAGATGAACGAACCGCAGCACGAGAGCCAGGCGAGACGTTTCTGCAGATCGAAGGGCTGGAGGTTCGGAGCGAGCGACGGGGTCTGGGGCCGCTCGATCTTACGGTCGCGCGGGGGGAGATCGTCGGTGTGGCGGGCGTGGCCGGGAGCGGGCAACAACGGCTGCTGGACGCGATCCTCGGGCACCAACCGGCGCGTGGGGGGAAGATATCGCTCGACGGACAGGATATCACAGGACTGCGGCCTGACCGGCGGCTGCGTCTGGGAATCGGATACGTGCCCCAAAACCGCCGGGAGCGAGCGCTGATTCCCGAAACGTCACTGGCGGACCATCTCCTGGCCCGGCGCGCGGGACCGGAGACCAACGCCTGGGGGTGGGTCGACCGGGGGCTCCTGGATGCGGAGACACAGGACGCGATCGATGAGTTCGAAATCGCGGCGGAAAGCCCGGGTAGCGACCTGGACAGGCTCTCCGGTGGCCACCAGCAACGTAGTGTCTTGGCGTTTGAGTTGAATGAAGAGCCGCGGTTATTGCTCCTGCACGATCCGACGCGCGGCCTGGATCTTCGGGCAACGGCCGACCTACGGCAACGCCTGTCCCGGGCTGCGGAGAGAGGTGTTTCCCTCCTCTGGGTCTCCAGCGATCTGGGCGAGCTCATCGCCCGTTGCGACCGGATCGCTGTTCTCTATCAGGGTCGGATTGTCGGAGATGTCCCTGCCCGCGAAACGAGTGTCGCGGCACTCGGCCGCCTCATGACCGGTGTGGAGTGTTCGTCTCAGCAAGCGTCTTGAACGGGCGCTGCCGTGTTTCGAGATACCCGCGCCCCTCGATACAAAATTGGAGCCTGACGGCTCAATTTCACTCGGGAACACGGGAGTTGGTGTACCGGACTACAGTTTCTGAGCATCTCTCTACCGTGTTTCGAGGCTGTTATCGTTTTTCAAGGTAGTGGGCGAGTTCGCGCATGGCTTTGCCACGGTGGCTCACCTTGTGTTTCTCCTCGATGGGAACTTCGGCGAAAGTGGCGTCGTACGGGGGATAGAAGAAGAGTGGATCGTATCCAAAACCTCCCTCACCTCGGTATTCACGGAGAATAATCCCCTCGACCGCCCGCTCGATTTCAAACAGGTTCTCACCATCGACCACAAAAACGACGGCGCAGACATAGCGGGCCGTTCGTCGTTCGTGGGGGACACCCCGGAGCCCCGCGAGTACGGCCTCGTTGTTTTCGTCATCGGTCGACTCCTCGCCCCTCGCGTAGCGAGCGGAGTAGATGCCGGGAGCGCCGTCGAGGGCATCCACAACCAGGCCGGAGTCGTCGGCCACGGCGGGCAACCCCGTGTGGTGCGATACCTCCAGAGCCTTCTTGCGCGCATTGGCGAGGAATGTGTCTCCGTCCTCGACAACGTCGGGACAATCGGGGTAGTTGTCGAGCGTTTCGATCCGCCAGCGGCCGCTGTCGATCAAGGCTTCCAATTCGGCGCGTTTCTTCTTGTTTCGTGTCGCGAGTACGACTGTTTCCATAGCCGGTCTTCTCCGCTTGTCGTTGTGACGCTTCTCGATGGTACACCGGGCAACCTACGTTCACGGGGAAGGGAAATCCAGTTCCCCGACGTCACACGCCGCGTTCAACGGCAGAGACCCCGTGACAAAGAAAGAGACCGCTTTACACTTCGTGGCTATGGTCATTTTGTGAGACCGCTCGAGGAGGCTTTGTAAAACCATGGATATTCGCACCCGAATTTTGGACGTTCTGTGTGAGAACGCCCGTAGCACAAACGCCGACATTGCAGCCATGGTCGGAGCCAGTGAGGAAGAGGTGGCCAGGCAGATCGCGGAGTTGGAGTC
>CAYTDF010000196.1:6517-8205 GCA_964436365.1 uncultured bacterium
GCACCTGTATGATCGAAGTCTCGGTCCAACCCGAACGGGACCGCGGTTTCGACGCCATCGCCGAAAGGATTTACAAATACCCGGAGGTGCAGTCGGTCTACCTTCTGTCGGGTGCGTACGATCTCTTGGTGGTGATCGAGGGACATACACTGTACGAGATCGCGCAGTTCGTGAGCGAGAAACTCGCGACGCAACCCAATGTTCGCAGCACAGCGACGCATTTCATGCTAAAGAAATACAAAGAACTCGGCACAGTTTTAGCGGAAGAAACCGAAACGCACCGGCTGCCGGTCGGGGCCTGACACACCCTCTGGGCCCGATGGAGACCACAAGGATCCGAACGACTATGACTTTGCAAACAACGTCTACACCCAAAAAACAGCGCGCCGGTCTAAACGAAAAAGTAGAGACGATGCCCCAATCGGGTATCCGTGTCTTCTTTGACCTGGTCGCGAACACACCGGGCGTGATCTCTCTGGGGATCGGCGAGCCGGATTTCGTCACCCCGTGGCACATCTGTGAGACCGGCGTCCACGCGCTGGAGACCGGATGGACTTCGTATACATCCAACCAGGGCCGCCCCGAGCTGCTTCAAGCCATGTCGCAGTACATCCAGGAAACACGCGGCATTGAGTACGATCCCGCGACGCAGATCTTGGCCACCGTGGGCGGAAGCGAAGCGATCGACCTGGCGTTCCGCGCCATCCTGAATTCCGGCGACGAAGCGATTGTCGTCGAACCGGCGTTTGTCTCGTACGCGCCGTTGGTCCGTATGGCGGGCGCGGTTCCTGTCGTCGTGCAGGCGCAAGAGAAGGACGGATTCCTACCCCCGATCGACGCGATCGACCAAGCGGTCACCCCCCGCACCAAACTGTTGATAATCAACTACCCCAACAACCCCACGGGTGCGGCGCTGGATGATGAGACGCGTGCGGCGCTGGAGGCGCTCGTTCTACGTCGTGGGCTCATCCTCGTGAGTGACGAGCTGTACACGCCGCTGACCTACGAGCGCGACCCGGTCAGCATGGCGCAAGGGGGCGCGTTGGCCGACCACCTTCTGTTGGTACACGGTTTCTCCAAAGCGTGGGCGATGACCGGTTGGCGGCTCGGGTTCGTTTGCGGCCCCGAGGACCTGATCGACGGAATGTCGCGCGTGCATCAGTACGGACTCATGTGCGCACCCACAGTCGCACAATGCGCGGCAATCGAGGCCCTGAAGCGTGGACACGACGATGTAGAGGCAATGCGCCGCGAGTATGACCGGAGGCGGCGGTTCATCCTGAATCGGTTCGAACAGATCGGCCTGCCGACGTGCTGTCCCAACGGTGCGTTCTATGTCTTCCCACGGGTTGACGGCACGGGGCTGAACGGTGAGGCCTTTTCGCACAAACTGCTCGAGAGCGAGAAAGTCGCCGTGGTCCCGGGCAGTGCGTTCGGGAGTCAGAGCGACGGATTCGTGCGCTGCTCGTACGCGACATCCATGGAACAGCTCCGTTTGGCGACGGACGGTATCGAGCGCTTCGTCAACGCTCTTTAACCGATTCTGGAACCCCAGATTGGCGCTTAAGTCAGTCCCCCGAGAGACGCTTTCGAGAGCCTTTTTTAACTGAACATACGTTTATTTCAGGCCGGATACGGCAAATGCGTACGACTTGGCTCGCGACCACTATATGTTGTGGATATCCTGT
>CAYTDF010000197.1:0-8171 GCA_964436365.1 uncultured bacterium
AGGGCCCCGGCGTGGGCGCGGTTTCGTACCATCCGCTCGAGGACCGGATGGTCTTTATCCACGGTCCGCTGACCGGTACTGGGTTGACCTACGACCTGTCTTGCCGGTACGGAGCGGTGATTTCGGGATCGGGAGATGGCCGCGTGCGCTATGCCGACGCGCGGGACACGACGAAACCTTACACCGTCGGCGCGTTGCGGGGCGGGACCCACCGGCACGAGTACGATGGAACCGGCCAGTGGGTCGGGTTTACGTATAACGACGTTATTATGAAGGCCCTGGGGATCGATCTGCGTACCATCGGTGTGACGCGCTCCGGTCATCCCATACGCGTGGACAAAGCTCCCGGGAATATGGACGGCGATGGTTTTTCCGCACTGGTTGTCCGTGTGGTTCCCCACCCAAAACCCGGGAGTGACGAGATCTCCCGCGCGGACGGTGACAGCTGGGTCGGAAAACGCGGCTACAAGAAACCTGACGGCAAACGGCAGCTCGCCCGCGCTTTTATTGGGGCGACTCGCGACAAGAACGGGCGCAAAGTCAACGATGTCTTCATCGTCGACATCCCCGAAGACGTCACCACTCCCGGCCCGCTTGGTCCGCTCGAGGGAACCGATACGGCTTTCCCGGTTCCGTGCGCCGGAGCGTCGCAACGGCGGCTCACCCACACGGAGAATCTCGATCAACCCGGCTGCAAAGGAACTTGCCGCACCGATCACGATGGGGAATGGATCGCTTTCACGGCTTCCGCCCAAGAGGGGCCGAAAGGGACCCAGCAGATGTTTCTGATTTCGCCCAACGGCGGCCCGATGCGGCAGATTTCTAGCGTCCCCGGCGGCATCGCCGATGGACCGCGTTGGATGCCTTCGGGCAAATCTGTTTTGACGGTGGACGAGCGGGGCCGGCTTATCGCCATTCCCGTCCCGGGCCGGGCGCGTACCGAGAAACCGACTGTGCTCTTGGACGACGGTGGCCCGGCTCCTTACGCGCTCGTCGTTTCGCACGATGGCAAGACCATCGCCTTCAACCGCAACATCGTCACCGACGGCACACCGTACCGGCAGATCTTCGTGCTTGGCGTGAACGAAGGCAACGACGGCATGCCGCGTCTGAAATGAGCGACTGCCGCCTTTCACAATCTTAGGAAGCGGACCTACGAAATCCGCTTTTCATTCTTCACATCCCATTCCACGCGTTTGCTTTCGCGGTAGGAGATGTTGGCCAGGTGTGCGCCTGTAATTACCCTGTGGCCTGTCTCGATGGGGGAGTTGGGCTCTTTGCGGCTGCGCATGCAGTCCAAGAAGTTTTGCATGTGTGGCGTACTTTCGTCGGTCTGTTTCCAGGCTTCGACTTCTTGGTTATCCGTATTGAACAACCGGAAATAGCCGTCCGGACATTGAACGACGCTGCCTTTGGTGCCGTAAAACGCGGCTCCGTCGCGTTCGTATCCGTTCATGAATTGGACGGAGAAAACGATCGCGAAGGTGTCGCAGTCGAGTACCGCGTGCACGTTGTCGGGTGTCTCCCAACGCGGGTAGTGATAGTTACCGCCGTCGCAGACCACACTCGAAGGGCCTGGGCTGCCGGTGATCCACATCGCCACATCGAGCATGTGGGGGCCGATATCGGTCATCAAACCTCCGGCGTAGTCCCAGAACCAGCGCCAAGCGGAACAACGTTCGGCGTTGAACGGTCTCTGCGGGGCGGTCCCCAGGAAACGTTTCCAGTCGATCCGCTTGGGATCGAAGAGTTTCGGATCTTTAGCGCGTTGCTGGAAGGGATCGATGAGCCGGTGGCGGCAATCCCAGGTGCGAACGAACCTGACATCCCCGATATCTCCAGCCGCGACTTTCTCACGGGCGATGGCCCAGTGTTTGCCGCTCCGCCGGTGGTTGCCGACCTGGACGACGCATCCGGCGGTCTTGGCCGCTTGCACCATCTTCTGCCCCTCTTCGATGGTTCGGGAGAGCGGTTTCTCGATGTAGATGTCTTTCTTGGTTTTGAACGCGTCGAGCACGACTTGGTAGTGCCAGTGATCGGGAGGAGCCGCGATCACGCCATCGATATCGTCGCGGGCCAGGAGGTCCTCGTAGTCCACATAGCGGTCGACGTCGAGCTCGGCCATCTCGCTGCACCGATCGAGCATCGCTTCGTTGACATCCGCCAAGGCCACGATTTCCGCACCGAGGCGTTTTGCGGTTTGGAGACGGCCCATGCCACGGTCGCCGGTGCCGATTCCACCTAGACGGATACGTTCGTTCGCGCCCAGCACACTCCCCGGCGCGAGTGTCGTCCCGGCGGCGATCGCGCCCACCTTGACGGTTGTTTCGAGAAACGAGCGGCGATGCGGTTTCGTTGTTGGTGTTTGCTTGATTTCGTGGCTTTCTTTCATGGGTCGATCCTCCACAGGTACCGCCGGTTCACGCTCTCCTCTTGCGTAAGCGGCGAAGAGAAGATGCCGAACCGCGCGTGGTGTGTGTTCAAGTTGGCACTCGGAGAGTAGCGGAAGCGGTCTCTGCGAGGCAAATCGGTTGTTGCCGGCAACACTCAATCCTGCGGCGCGGGCTGCACGATGACGAACCGGCGCGGGGGAATGGTTATGCCCTGGATTCTCTTGGGGCCTTCCGGTGAGCGTGTTGCATAGTTGACGCTTGCGGCATCCCAGCGAACCTCTGCCGGTTTGTCGTTGAAATTCTCCCAGACCTCGAGTCCGTCCCAAAAGCGGTATCGTCCGCAACGAACCGGAAGTGAAATACGGGGCGCAGTGGATTCCAAATGCGCGCGAATCGTGTCCACAGCGGAGCGCGGCAGAGACATGAATGGGTGGGTCGCGGGAGCCAAGAACATCTCACCGATGGCGTCGAAGTCCTCCTGAGAGAACGTTGACAGGTTAAGTACACAGCGCAGCCCTCCGTGCGGCGAGGTCTTGGCTGTGAGTAGCGGTGTGCTTCGGTCTCCGGCGATTGCGGTCACAGGACTCGTGGCGTCTCGCGGAGTGAGCCGGAAACGCGGTTCGAGCGGTTGAGGTACGCTCTCCCTGTCGGAGCCGATCTGGACGATGTCCGCGGTGAACGATTCGCGAAGAACGTCGCCGGTACCGTACCCGAAAATCTTCAGCAATTCCGGCTCGTACGCCCAGGCCTCCAAAAGACCGGCCGTGATGGTGAGGCTGGATATTCCGGCCCGGTCAAGGTTCCTGACAATCTGAGGCAAGTCGGCATCTCGCATCGCGTGCAGAGAAAAAAGAACGTTATTCGCTTGTGGTGCATCCGACCGGGCGACAATCGAGATTCCCATCATGCCCAGATAGTCGAAGAGATAGTACTCTCCTGCGGAACCTCGTCCCCCGACGGGTTTGTAAACGTGTAGCCCTTCCTTCTTCCGGTTGCGCACGGTTTGGGCCAAATCGAACAGCACCTCACCGTCGGCGATGAAATCCCTCGTGGTCTCCATATTGGGGGATTTCACCTCATCCATGAGCGGCGCTAGACAGAAGAGAACGATCTCCTTGGCACCGGCCAGAACGCTCTGATATCCCTGCTCGCGGAAGACATCCGGGGTGATGTCGCCGTAGTCATACCACGCGCCAACCATTTTCTCTCCGGCCGAACTGCCGATCCATGAGTAGTTGAAGAAGCCTTCGAACGGTTCGACATAGCCGTACCGCAGTGTTGTGGGATTCCGCGATTCCGTCCCGGCGAAGACCCTATCGAACAGGTGCACTTGGCGGGCGATGTCGTAACCGTATTCGTGGAACTTGTCGTACCACTGGGGGTATTTGATGATGATTCGGCAGTCGGGGTTAAGCGCCCGTATCGGTTCGATCAGGTCTTCCTGGGAGACACGGCTCATGCGAGCCAAGTGAAACGATTCCCAATCGTACCCCCCCCGGGCTCGCTCGCAGATATCGCAGCGGCAGTTGAATGAGAAGAAATCGTCGACGATCACTTCGTCGAAACCACGGCCGACCCAATCGGCCAACTTGCGCAGATCGTCGCGGGTCTCCGGACGCGACCAGCAATACCCCTTGCGATCCGGGGCGAGCACCCCGAAACCTTCTCCGGGGCTGGTGGTAATTCCCGCCGAGACCTTAATCCCACGTGGCTCGAAGAAATCCCGGATGGCGATGGCGTTGTCGTATTCCGCCCATCGTCCGCTACGCATCAGATCGATATAGACCTTGGTTACGCCGCACTGACGCATGCGTTCCAACGCACGGGTCCGGCCCTCGGTCGTTGTCAGCAGTCTGTTGACACTGCCGATCGTAGCGAAGGTCGAGAGACGCAACACACCGCGATTGCGATAGGCCAACTCGTCCAATGAACGCGAGCTTACGGGGGTTGCCCCGAGAAGTGCGGGTAGGAGTGCGACACACAAACAGAGACAAATTCGACGGAAATGCTGCATTACAAGCCATCCTTTGCTGACATGGTCTCATGAGGTTGGGCAGACTAACCCTTCCAAGCGCCGTGTCGAAGGGCGTGAACTGAGCGCTCGGGCGCGCTACACTCACCGGACATTCGAACCGTCCCTGCGCCCAGCGTGTTCGCGTGCAGCGGGGAAGGACTAAGGAGCCGCCCATGGCAGGTCAAGCCAAACGATTCACAATCAAGCGACTGTCGGAGACCGAAAAAGAGAAGAGTACCTGCGGGTTCCGGCAACGGCTCTTCAGTAAAGAGGACGAGACCCCGGCTTTCTTTCACGTCGTTCGTATCAACGGCTCCAAAGCGCACTACCACAAGCGCGCGACGGAGTTCTACTATGTGCTCGAGGGGGGGGGGACCATGACGGTGGATGGTGAATCGTTCCCCATTGAGCCGGGAACCTTGGTCAAGTTGGACCCGCTCTCCATCCACTCCTCCGAGGGGGACCATCTCGTGTTGGTCGTCGGTGTCCCCGACATCCTGGAGGACGATATTTTCTTCCAGGACGAAGCGTGACCAATGGGATTCTTGGGCGGGGAGCCCTCCCGTTGCTTTTGAATGAACTCTATCGATTCTCGCGCAATCCGGCCGAGCCGCGCGGTAGCGAGAATCCGCAAATAGCGGTTAACTCTGAAAACTGTGTGAGGTATCTATGAAAACAGTCAACCATCCTTTAACAGGTAAAGCCATCCCCGAGTGTCTGACAGGCGTGATCGTACCTGTCTATACACCGGCGCAGGAAGATGGCAGCATCGACATGAAGGGGCTCCGGGCTGTCGTGAAGCACTTCGGCGATTCTCCTTATATCACGTCCTGTTTCTTCCGTGGCGGCATGGGCCGCATGTACACGTATAGTGTGGACGAGACCAAGGCTTGTATCGATCTGGTCATGGAGACGCTGGGTGGAAAGAAGCCTGTCTTCTTCGGCACGTTCGGCGAGTTTTTTGATGGACACCACGCTATCGCCGCCGGAACCGGGACTCGCCCCGACCCGAAGGTCTATCTCCAGCAGAGTATCGAACTGACCCAACACGCGGAAAAAGCCGGCGCGACCGGTGGTGTTTTGGTCGTACCGGCAGCGTTGGCGGCCGACGACTACGACTCCCTGCAGGACGTCATTTTCGACTATTACCGCGCAGTTCGTGAATCCAGCGATCTGCCGCTCATGCTCTATAATACCGGCGGTCTCCCCGAAGAGCATTTCACCACCCCGGATATGGTCCGCCGTGTTTGCGAACTCGGCGGCTTTATCGGCATGAAACTCTCGAGCAACGACATGCGCTGGATGACGCAGCTGGTGTTGGCTTGTGAGGATTCCCCATTCGCCATGGTCTCCGGGGCCGAGACATCGTATTACCACACGCTTTGCACCGGCGGGCTCGGCTCGATCGGGCAAGGGTGTAACGTCAATCCCGAGATTCTGCAGACTGTCTATAAGCGTTTCATGGCGGGAGATATAAAAGGCGCTCTGCAAGCGCATTACGACGTGGAAAGAATCCTCGACCTTTTCGAGGGTACCGACGCATCGCTTGCGGGTCTCGCATATTTGAAGGCTAAAGGCGTGGACGTGCAGCTAAACGCCCGCGACGGAAAGACCGACGCGCCCTCCTCGGAACAGATTCAGGCGATCGTGAAGGGCGTAGACGAATTTTGTGAGCCGTATCGGCAGTCGTGAGGATGCCTCGCAGTGATAGAACGCTGTGGGCAAATTCGAGAAACGGACGTCGTAGCGGCGATTTCCTGAGAACGGAAAGAAGGAGTATACAATCGTGGATGATGTAGCAGGGGGAATCCGATTTGGTGACGTGCTTACACTGACGATCTACCTGGTTGGCACACTGGGGTTGGGTCTCTGGTTCGGCATGAAGACCAAGACGACTGAGGGCTACTTCCTCGGCGGGCGCTCCATGCCCGGCTGGGCTGTCGGGCTCTCGATGCTCGGGACCGCGATCAGCTCGGTCACGTTTCTGGCGTATCCGGGCTCTGCGTTCGATGGAAACTACAGCCGGATTGTTCCGGGGTTGGCTCTACCCATCGGTGCGATCGTCGCGATTTACATCTTCGTTCCGTTTTACCGGAAGACAGGCTTTATCAGCGCGTACACCTATTTCGAACGCCGCTATGCGCTTTGGGGCCGCGTCTATGTTTGCATCATGTTCAGTCTGGCCATGCTGTGGCGGATGGGATTGATCCTCTATCTCCTCTCGATGGCCGTTTCCAACATGCATCCGAACTGGAATCTGAGTGTGGTGATCATCGTGATCGGCATCTTTGTCACGGTGTATACCGTTCTCGGTGGTATCGAGGCCGTGATCTGGACGGATGTCTTCCAGACCATTGCCCTGATTCTAGGCGGAGTGGCCGTCGTTCTCGTCGTCTTTTTCACCGTCGACGGCGGTGCGGCCACGGTTTTCAGCATGGGAATGGAAAGCGCAAAATTCTCGCTTGTGGGTGAAGAGGCCACGTCGGTCTTTGACTTCAGTTTGGCGCGGGACACGCTCATCATGCTGATTCTGATCGGTGCGATCGGCAACATCCAAGAATTCGCGCTCGATCAAACCAAAATCCAGCGGTATTGCGCCGCGTCCACAACGAAAGGTGCGTGCCGGGCAACCTGGATCGGCGGATTGGGTTGTGTCCCGGTCTGGGTCCTGTTCATGTTCGTCGGCACCTGCTTGTGGGTCTTTTATCAACAGCACCCCAACCGGATGGGCGAAGAGATGCTGGCCGATTCAGTCTTCCCCTATTTCATTTTGCGCGAGTTGCCTGCCGGTGTCGGAGGGATCGTCTTGGCCGGAGTTCTGGCGGCCGCGATGTCTTCCATCGACTCCGCCATGAGCGGGTTGACAACCACCGTGACCGAGGATATCTACAAGCGCGTCTTTGTGCGCGGGAAAGACGATACGCACAATCTCAAGGCCGCAAAGATGATTGCCACGGGTAGTGGAGTCTGCATGATCTTGACCGCTTTGGGGCTGACGCTCCTGCGTCAAGATGCGATTCTCGATATCGCGTTCATACTAGGCGCCGTGCTCGGCGGTGGACTCGGCGGGCTGTTCTTTATCGGCTTCTTCACAAAACGTGCGAACAGTTTCGGCGCGGCGGTCGGTGTCGCGTTTGCGATCTTGGCTACGATCGGGATGACCTACGTCGAAGGCAAGGCCCGAATCTGGGAAAGCGGCGAAAAGTGGATAATGGATGAAGCCGTCGCCTCCGGCGCTGTCGATGTCGACCAGATTGTGGCGGAAATCCGCGCCAAAGCCGCAGCCGATGGCGTGACGCTCAAACTGGCGGATGTGCAGAAAGCTCAGGACGTTCGCGTAAGGGAACTCCTCGCCGACAAGATTTTGGCCGAAAAGGGCGAACGCCCGCCCCGGTTGGGAGAGAAGATCGGCCTTCATCCTTTCGCAATGGCTGTCGTCACCAACTTCTTGGCATTCATCTTCGGCTACCTCTTCAGTTTCTTCAAGCCTCCAAAGACCGAAGAGGAACTGGGTGGTTTGACCTGGTGGACACGGAACCGCAAACGGGTGGAATAGGGATCCGCACTCGACGGGACTCGCGTTGTTCCGTGTTGAAAGTTTCTTAGTGAAGAACACTATCGCGCCGGTCGAAAAGCTGGCGCGATAGTTAATTCTACCGCCACGCTATTCCAGAAAATGTTTATCGAGGAATTTCTCTTCAGCGCGCACGTTGAGCTCGCAAGGGTCGGGCGCTACGCGTTCTCTAATTGGACAGAGATGTTGG
>CAYTDF010000198.1:0-7634 GCA_964436365.1 uncultured bacterium
GCACACTCGTGACGGTATTCCTCAATTGCGTCTGAAGGAATCCGGGGGGGCAATGAACGATTCTGAATCGATAGAAGACCGAGCGGACAGTGAGCGCCCGCCGTCCTGGAAGATTTATGTGCCTTTGGCCGTATTGGGCGAGCTTGTGCTACTTACGATTGCCTATATGGCCTACAACAGCGAGCGGATGAGTCGCGTACACGCACCTCTGATTGGCGCGGCGATGGAGATCAAACTCGGAGGTGCATTGGCACACTTGTGCGTCGAGGAGATCGCGACCGGCGATACGAGTCTGGATGTAGAAGAAGTGAGAGGGTATCTGAAGAGAGCGGAGTGGTTTGCCAAAGCCATGCTGGAAGGCGGGGAAAACGAGGAGGGCGTTTACGTTCCCCTGGATGACCCGGAACTCAGGACCGCCATCGAGGAGGTGGTCGCCGAACTGGCTGAGTTCAGGGAGATCACCGAGAAACGATTGGCGGCCGTATCTACATCCGGTATTGATAGCGACCTCGGCCGGGAATACAACCGTCTCTTCCGGAGTTTTCTCCAGCGAGCGGATAACGTAGAAAGTGAGCTACAAGACAAAATATCCGGACGTCTGAGAGCACGGGCTGAGCGTGAGGCGTTGATCGAAGAACTAGCAACCAAGAACGCGGAACTTGTTAAACGGAGTTTTCAAGCCCATCGCGTAGCGAATACGATCCATCCTGTAAACGATGGAGAGACGGCTCTGGAATCTTCTTTTTCAGCGAGTCGATGGACTGCAAGTTATGGAGCGGCACAAGCGTTCCGAGAAATTGCACCGGATGCCGGTCGTTGTTCTGACAACGTCCAAACCGGAACTGGATGTCACCAAAGCGCATGACTGCAATATCAACTGTGGTCTGGCTAAACCCGTGGGCTTCGATAGGAAGAGACTGATCGACATGAATGGGGAACGGATTCATATCCTTCTCGTGGAAGAGGAGGCGACCCAGAGCGAGCTCATCCGCCGCGCATTCCAATCCCGAAGCGAAGAGGTTCAGTTCACGGTCGCGAAAAGTCTGCAGGCCGCTCGCACCTGTCTAGCGGAATCAGCACCGGATTTGGTGATCGCGGATCCGCTCTTGCCTGACGGAAGGAGCGTCGAGCTGCTTCCCCAATCCGATGAGGCTCCCACTTTTCCATTCATACTCATGACCGGCCACGAGGAGGAGCATTTCGCCGTCGAAGCGATGCGGGCGGGAGCGCTGGACTGCGTCTCCAAAACCGAGACGACGCCCGCCGGTATGCCACGCGCGGTCGATCGTGTGATGCGGGAGTGGAACCACATCACCGAGCGAAAACGGATGGAGACGGCATTACGGGAGAGCGAGGCGGAAAGAGAGAGACTCGAAGAGCAACTGCGTCAATCCCAGAAGATGGAAGCGGTGGGACAGCTGGCCGGAGGCATCGCGCATGATTTCAATAATCTGTTGCAGGCGATCCTGGGGTATACCGAGCTCGGCTTGACGGATAGTAGCGCGGGGGAATCGCTGCGGCAGGATTTCGAGCAGATTCAAAAAGCCGCCGAGCGCGCCGCGACCTTAACCCGACAGCTTCTGGCCTTCAGCCGCCGTCAGATGCTCCGGCCGGTGGACCTCGACATGAATGAGATCATCACCGATCTGTCCAAGATTCTTCTGCGCGTGATCGGCGAGCATATCGAACTCAATATGAACCTCGGGAAGGCTCTGCGGTTCGTTCATGCCGACCCTGGAACGCTTGAACAAGTGCTTATGAACCTTTGCGTGAACGCGAGAGACGCCATGCCGGAGGGCGGGCAGCTGACAATCACCACCCAAGAAGCCGTCCTCGAAGCGCAAACGGCACAAGAACAGCATTGGGCGGAAGAAGGTCACTACGTACAGTTATCCGTTACCGATACAGGAATCGGCATGACAGCGGAGATCGTCAACCGAGTCTTCGAACCCTTCTTCACGACGAAGGAGGCGGGCAAAGGAACGGGCCTCGGTTTGGCGATGGTCTACGGGATTATGAAACAACAGGACGGTCTGGTTCGCGTCCGTAGCCAGCCGGGACACGGCACCACATTCGACATTTTTCTCCCCGTGGTCGAGAACGCCCTCGAAGTCAACAAAGAGCAAGAGGAGATACAGACCGCCAGGCGTGGAACGGAAACTCTCCTTCTTGCGGAAGACGAGGAGATTGTCCTCACGCTTGCGTCGCGTATCCTGGAGGGGAACGGGTATACGGTGCTAACGGCGAAGGACGGAGAAGAGGCGATCCGGGTTTTTGAAGCGAACGCCGATACGATTTCGCTTGCCGTGCTGGATGTCGTCATGCCCAAATTGAGCGGACGAGGCGCTCGCGACCGGATCAAAGCGTTACGTCCAAACGTTCCAGTCCTGTTCAGCACCGGCTATAACGCCGACGCGGTTCACTCCCGTTTTGTCGCCGAAGAAGGCCTGCAAATCATTCAGAAACCGTACGCTCCGACCGACCTCTTGCGACGAGTCCGGGAGATGATGGACACAGAGCCGACATCCACAAGCTAACCTGCCACGGCGAACACGCCCCGATCCTCACCCTTCGAGAGACGAGACCGACGACGTCTTCATGGAGAGATCACGACGATGCGGTCCGGTTGACGACAACCCAGTCGTGCGCCGGAACAGTCGTCGATTGCGCCTGCCCGCTCCATTGAATCCGAACGCCAGCCGCCTTGTCGTGCGGACGGACCAGAGCCAACGCGTCACCTCCAAGCGGCACGGCACAGGTCCAGTTGGGGACCTCGAGACGGAGTCCAAACGGTGCGAGAGACCAATGCCGTATGTGAGAAGTCACTTCATCGGGAAGGTGGAGGTGATCGGGGAGAGATGGCGTGTTGAGCGTCTCCATGATCACGTAATCGTCGCGGCTAAACGTCCTGAGATTCAAAACCGCGTGGTTTTCATCACCCTCCAACCAGAGCGGCGTTTCAAACACGCGTTCGACAACCTCCGCCGTCAGACCGGAGATTGCATGGCAATCGGGCATCGGTTCAATATCCCAAGGTAGAGTGATCGGAGTCTGCAGCGGGATACGAGCGTCGTCCAAGCGGAGCGCTTCCACGGGGACGCGGATTTGAAATAGATCTTGGATGCCGAACCGCTTGACGACGTCCTCTCGATTGCGAATGCCTTGCAGGAAACCGATCGTGGCCAGGATCCGCGTCCCGGCGCTCTCTAGCCTTTCCACGAGTTGAATGGGATCGGGATCGGAGAGCGCGTGATAGGAAAGCACGACCGTGCGCTCCCGCTCGGGCCGGACCGTGGAGACGTCGACCGGGATGGCCCACATGCCGAGAAAATCGGGCAGAGCGAGATCGTCACCGCCCTCCACATTGGGAGGACGATACCAGACCACGCGCGGCGATTCGTCTGTCAGCGGCTTCTGAGCGGATTCGGAGAGAGCGAGGACCCGCTCGCGATCGTCACGGAGGCAGCGCAAGATGGCGGAAGTCGGTGCGAAAAGTTCGGGTGTGTATCGGAAAATCGTGATCTCCGGCAAACCGGTCAGCGTGGTGAGCATGACCTGGTCGCGGAAAAGTTCGGGCGTGCAGTCGAGATAGTCGAACCACCCTCCCCAAAACTTTTCGCCCGCCGCCGCGCGCAGATAAGCCACATGCGCCTGGCTTTCGTAGGGCGGAACGTATCCATAGGCGAGCGTATTCGGGTCTCGCGTTTCGCATCCCGCCCATACGCCGTCGAAAATCTCGGTCTGTGAAACAACATCGTATCCAAAATCGGCGTAACGATCGTAATACTGCGGAAACTTAATAATCAGGGTTACGTCGGAGTTCTCTTCCCTGGCGGGCTCGACAACGTGAGTGCGTGTAAAATCGGTCATGAGGGCACGGCGGAAGCGCCCCCAGTCGGCCTCTCCGGCCGCCGCTTTCGCCTCGCGACATTGGGCGCAACGGCAGGGAGTCAAGAAGGCATCGTCCAGGATGATCGTGTCGAAAAGCATCGCCATTTTGCGCATTTCGGCCTGGAAGACTTCGCCAGTCTCGACAGCGCTGTAACAGAGAAAATGGCCGCGCGATTCGATTCCCTCGGCCTCCTTGCCAAAAGGCGAGCGGTTTTCGAGCAGGCCGGGGCTGTCATACATATCGGTCTCGCCCAGCGGCATGATCCCGCCAGCGGTCTCAAAACCCGCCGCGCGAAACGCGTCGCGCAGGAACTCGAGTTGGGCTCCCGGAGTGCTGAGAGTGCCTCGGCGCGATTCGAGGAAGACGCGCTGGACACCGTGAATCCTTAGGCGCTCGACGGCGGTGGTCACGCCATCGCCATCCTGTAAATCTTTGGCAATTGTGTCGGCTGTTATGAAGGCTGAAAGTCGCATGCTGAGAGGTTCGGCACAAACGACACCGGAGTCAAGTCGAGCGGCAGACTCACGTTCCGACCTCTCCGGAACGCTTATCCTCCCCTCAGAGCCGTCGCACCCAGCCCGGGGCCACTCTGCTTCCGCAGGCGGTCGATCCGATTGACGGTGGCGGCAAGCGGAAGTACTCTGCTCTGGAACGCAAGCGGCTGTCTGTCACCGGCCGCACCCTCCACAACCCGCAAGGTGAACGTCATGCCCCAACTCAACCGACCGTCAAAATGGACACTCCACACCTGCCTCGTCTGCGCGATCTTCACGGCGATCGCATTGAACGTATCCTCAGAACCGTTTCCAGCCGTCAAAGACCTGCCCACGATTGCCGAACTCCCCGATCCGTTCACGATGATGGACGGGACCCGGATCACGACCAAAGAGGACTGGTATTCGAAACGCCGTCCCGAGTTGAAAGCCCTGTTCCAACATTACATGTACGGCACAATGCCGCCCGCGCCGGAGATTGAGGCCATCGTGCGGAAGACGGACCGGAGCGTCTTCGAGGGCAAGGCAACGCTGAAAGAGGTCGAGATTCGGTTCAAGGATATCAAGTATCCAGATGCACCGAAGATCAACTTGGCTCTGTTTATCCCCAATCGCGCGCAAGGGCCGGTTCCGGTCTTCTTGGGATTGAACAAGTGCGGGAATCAGACCGCGGTCGCCCACGCGGGTGTGACGATCGATCTCGACGTTTGGTGCCACGCCAGCTGTAACAAGAACAACGCAACGGGCCGTGGATTCAAAACGGATTTCTGGACCGTCGAGAACAGCATCGACCGGGGATACGCCTTCGCCACATTTCATGAAAGCAATATCGATCCGGATCAACACGATTTTTCCGACGGGATACATCCGCACTATCCCGATCTTCCCGGACCGAAGGCCTCGCACTGGGGAACGATATCGGCGTGGGCGTGGGGCCTGCAACGCTGCGTCGATTATCTCGAAATGGACGAGGCCATCGATAACGACGGTATCGCAGTGATCGGTCATTCGCGGCGAGGCAAGACCGCGCTGCTGGCCGGTGCGTTCGACGAACGTATCGATCTCGTGGTCCCGCACCAATCGGGGACCGGCGGATGCGCCCTGAGCCGCAACAACACGCAAGAAACCGTGGAGCGCATCAACCGCGTCTTCCCCCACTGGTTCAACGACACGTTCACACAGTTCAACGATAACGAAGAGAAACTCCCAATCGACCAACATCTGCTGATGGCGCTGGTCGCCCCGCGCCCACTGCTGGATGTCGGCGGACTCCAGGATCGATGGGCCAACTACGAAAGCGCTCTTCTGACTCTGAAAGCCGCCAGTCCGGTGTACGAGTTCTTAGGCGTCGAGGGGCTCACCGGCGAAGGGATGATCCAAGGCGACGAGAAGATCACGGCGCAAAACTCCGGGCGTCTGCTGCAGTACCGCAGAGACACCGGACACACGCTCAATGTGGGGTATTGGAATGCCATTCTCGACTACGCGGACATCCACCTCAAGAAGAAGAAGTGAAAGTCTAGAGCACCTTATTTCGCGTTCTTCATATACCGATCGAGAAACGGCACGACTTCCGCCTGCGCCCGTTCGATTTCGTCGGGGTCGCCATTGCGGAATCCGTGCATCCCGTTGTGGATGGTGAGCAGCTTGTGCTCGACGCCAGCGCTCTTTAGCTTCGCAGCCATGGAGACCGACTGTTCGTAAGGCACATCTTCGTCCTCATCGCCGTGCAGGAAGATCGTCGGAGGATACGCGGAGGTCACATTGCGGATCGGGCAATAGGCGTCAAACCAGCGGGGCTCGGTCGCGGGATCGTGACCCGAAATCCACTGCGGCCAAAGACCGTGCTGCCGGCAATACATATAGAACGGATGGCGCTGGCTTCCCTCGGGCGGCGCGGTGATGGCCGTATCGCCCACAGCGGCGAGCGCCTCTTCCTCGGTGACGGTGGTTTTACCGTCGACAAGATAGGCGGGTTTTGTGTACCAATCCTCGGTGATGTCGCCATAACCGAAGAACGAGACAACCGCCTTGGGACGCGGCTCGACACAGAAGCCCGCCATGAGCGATAAGTAGCCCCCAGCCGATCCACCGCCGACAGCCATGCGCTCGGGATCGATATTGAACAACTCCGGCCCCTCCTTGTGGACCCAAGCGTAGCCGTCTTGAATGTCCTCGATAATCTCGGCCAGTTTCGTTTCGGGGGCCAACCGATAGCCGAGAGAGACGACCACGTATCCGGCCTCGACGTAACTATTGAACTTGTTGCGACTGATACTTTCGCGACCACCCACGATCAGCGCGCCACCGTGATACCAGACAATGACCGGACGGACGGTTTCATCGGCCCCGTATACATCCGCCTTAATCGAACACCCGTCCACATTCTTGAACGTATAGGTCTGTTTGTTTTCGACCGAATTCTTCATGCCGGTTCGCACACCTTTGCCATTCAAAATTTCGCGCAGGGTAACAACGTACGTTTTTCGATCCAACGCGGTGAAGATGACCCGCCCGTCGTCGACCAGAAGGCCCGCCCCAATCGACCCGTCGCTGGTTGCGCTGAAACGCGCCCGCTCTCTGCCGTTGAGTTCGAGAGCGACAACGCTGTTGTCGACCCCCAAAAGCAATGACGTATTCCCGTCGACCGTCACCGGCACAACAGGCGTGCGGATTTTCGCGCCCAGCTGCGTATTAAAAAGTACGTTACCGTTTCTCTCGATGGCGTGTAGATTTCCCTGTTTCGTGCCGATCAGGAAGACCGGTTCTCTGTCGAGAACAACCGTCGCCGCCTCGACGGCGATCTCCTCGTTTTCGGACGTTAGAGTTAGGGTCTCGGCGACCTCTCCGACCGAGTCGAGGAGAACCAACGAACGGCCACAGCCCGCCGCAATAAGCGGTTTGCCGTCGAGTGTATGCAGCGACAGACCACCCGTGAGCGGTCCCGTCAGTTCGCGTTTCCAGACGGGGACTCCGCTGGCATCGAAGGCCTGAACGAGTCCCTCACGCGTGCAGAAGACCGCCATCGACGAGCCGTCCCCACACGTGACCGGATTGGCTTCGACAACACCGTCAAGCGCCTGTTTCCATAGAAACCCGCCTTGCGGCCCGAGCCCATAGACGAAACCGTCGAGAGACGAGCAGATCGTCACCGGACGTCCGTCTTTGTCCTTCAGGAGCGTGGGCGCCGAAACGATGCCGTTGCCGGTCTTGTACTGCCATTTGAGCTCACCGTCTCGGTCAAAAAC
>CAYTDF010000198.1:7644-8169 GCA_964436365.1 uncultured bacterium
GACCGTCAGCGCCACTCGCTAGGAATTCGTCTTTCCCGTCGCCGTCCACATCGGCGGCAACCGGATCGGATACGTGCGGATAGCGGACACGCAATCCAAAGGTATCGTGGCCCCAAATTTCGGTTCCCGGCTCGTCGAATGCGTGAACGCGATTGTCGGTGCCATTGACGACAACCTCGCGCGTACCGTCGCCGTGCAGATCGTAGAGCAGAGGCCGTCGGCTCGATTCGTGATCCATGACCGCGAACCACTCGATTGCCGGGTCCATCGTCTTGCGGATGTCGGCGGCGAAGTTGTGCAGAGCCAAAGGCGTCAGCAGTACGAGACTGTCTCCGTGGAACCGGTCGATCTCATCGGCGATCTTCTCAATCTCGTCGAGTGATTTCAGGAGCGGTTCGCGCTGGCTCTTGTCGCCCTGCCGCTGGAACAGATATCGGTAATAGGCCTCGTGGATCCAACGCCAGGCGATGGCAAGCACCCGTTCGTTTCGAAACGCGGCGCTGTAATAACCGGAGTCGGTGTCGG
>CAYTDF010000199.1:0-4056 GCA_964436365.1 uncultured bacterium
TCAGGCGCAAGAACGCAGATGCAGAGGATGCTGCGGATGAGAACCAGGAAGCCGCGGCTCTGCATAGTTACAGAATTCTCAATGGATTCAAATGTGTTCCCGGCACACAGGATGACGGGTCTGTAGACGCAACGGCCCTCGGAATGTGGGTGGACGAGGCGCGTCACCTCTGCGGAAAGGCCGACCGGGAAGGAGTCGCGGAGGAGAGTATTGGACAGATTCTCGCACATGCTCCAGCAGGCACGGACGGCATCTGGCCCTGCGAGCCGGTAAGAGAATTGTTGAACGATCCCAAAGCCAGAGATATGCGACACGGCTTCGCAATCGGCACCATGAATAAGCAGGGAGCAACATCGCGCGGCTGCTATGATGGTGGCGACCAGGAGCGGGAGCAAGCGGAGTACTACCGCAAGCACGAAGAGGCTCTTCAGATATCACATCCCCATACAGCGGCAACCCTTGCAGGAATAGCGAGTGATTACGAGCGATACGCCCATCGGGAAGACAACGACGCACAGCTCCGAATCGAGAGGTAGTTGTGTGCGCTTAGCGCACACGTACAGGCAAGATGCCTATGCCACCCAGATTGTGCTACCCCGAAAACTGGGAGCCTGAACCAACCGGGTTTGTGCTCTCCATGGGCTGGGTAATGTCTCGGTGAGTGCGGAACAGCCGCCCTACGCACAAGCCGGGGTTGGGCCTTTCTCAGTCAGTTGTGACGAGGCGCATTTGCCACGGGCCGATCTCGGGGAGGACGAACTTTCGATAAGGGCCGTCAGTACCTGAAGATTGGACTGTCGTCTCTTGGCAGTCCATGTCGAAAACGCGGATGCTCTGCCGATCCGTCCGTACCATCAAGACCGTTTCCGTAGCCGAATCGAACGACGCATTCGTAAACGCCAAAACAATACCGCCCTTATCCGGCTCGCGTACCCAAAGATTGATCTTGTGATACGAAGCCACATACGCAACCAACCGGTCCTTCGACAGCCAACGCATCACCGACTTCATCTGCTCCGACTTGGAAAGGCTGTGCAAGAAAGTCCACGGATAATATCCGCCCACACAGATCCGGCCGCCCAACGTATTCTCGAAGACCGCCATGCCACAAGAGCCGAGTTCCTCTCCCTCATAGTCGATGATCCGCGCCAGCGAATGGGCTTTCGGATCTTGAAGGACGAGCACGTCAGCCGGACCCCGATAAAACGACTGCCGACAATCGCGCTCCCGGCCCGCGAAGCGCGTGTTGAGAGGATGATCGGTCAGCTTTTCAATGCCATCATGCGGCACCGCCCGCTCCACACTCAAACCGGTCAGCTCTTGGTACCCCAAATCGTTCAGCGCCGCCAAGGCCGAGGCATCCATGTAGACGCCCGCCGAGAGGATTCCCTGGATCTGCTCTTTCGAAAGATTCGGGATCATGTCGCCCGTCAGCAGCGTGACCGACGCGCCCTGGGGTGAGTAGGCAATCGGCAAACCCAACTCGAACATCCTGGGCGCGGAGCCTCTCAGGAAACCACTAAAGTGCATCCAATTGCCACCGGCGAGATCGCTAGAGGCGGCTGTGTCCTTCGTCCAACTGGGATGAATGCCGACCAACGGTTTCCGACCCAAGTGCCGAGCCAACAGATCGTAGAACGGCCGTGTTTGTTGGAGCTTGCGGAGCAGCGGTTCGTACTCATCGAGCGGCTCGTCATACATCGAGAGCACGTTGAACGCTGCCCCCGTACACCCGGCGGCCATGTGCGAACCCGCCTCCAAAGCGGTTATGTGAGCGGCCTTCTTGAGTCTTTGGTACGGGAAGTTCTCGATCTCGGACTGGATGTTGACGACCTCCGGCGGCAGCACCGATACTTGCCTTCCAACATCGTGTGACTTGTTTGCCAACTCCGAGGTGCGCTCGTCGCCATAGAACCCACCGCCCGGTCGCCAACGGACCTCGACGCTGGAAGCCCCGGCCAGTGTGCGCGCCCAACGGTCGAAATCGTAGCCCTCATAGAATCGGTCGCCAGTCATGAAGCCCAACGCCAAGTTTGGCTGCTGGCTGTGAACGGTGCGCTCAATCAGACCGAACAGCCGGTCGACGGTATCGCGGTTATGTTGCAGCCACGCTTTCCGGAGTTCTTGACGCTCGGCCAACGGCCCAGCGGTGAGCTCGGCCTGGAAAGATTCCCGGGTGAGTTTGCGTCCGGATTCCTTCTCGAAGATCGTCAGACAGTTGTCGCAGAAACAGGTGAGGTGAATCGGTTTGTGACCCGCCAGCCGCACGTCATCGTCAATCCAGATGAAGTCGGGCCCCGCATCGGTGACGATTCGATAGAGCCGCTGAATGTACTCGCGCAAGTCCTCATCATTCGGACAGAACGAACCGCGACTGACACGGCCTTGAATGTCTGTCACCGGGGTGTAGGGACCGGAGAGCGAATGGGAGAGGTCCTCTTCGTGATGGCCGATGGTGGTCAGGATGTTGATGCCCGCCCGATAGCCATGCCGCCGCGCTAACTGCATTCGTTCAGACAACACAGCGGCCCGCTGACGAACAACATCCAGCGGTAGCGGAGCGTGAGTCGTGGAGTGAAAGAAACTGATCTCGTCGGTCACACCCTCGTGCCGGTCAAATAGATCGAGTAACTCCCGAAACCGCTCCTCGCTTTTCCATAACGCAGGGCCGACACGGAACGAGATGAAAGCCTTTTCGAGCTTCGGTGGAGTAGTGCTCGCCTCGGCGGCACTCAATGCGCCGCAAAAACAGATAGCGGTCACGCACAACGTGAGTTTCTCGATCAGACGTTTCATGGTGTCGTTCCTTACAACCTCGATTCGCGCAAAGTGTCTACTCGGCTGTGGCTCTGGGATCGGGCGGACCAATCGCGTTGTAGACATCCACCGGCCAGAATCGAAGACGCTCGATGCCTTCGGGGACCGGCTGCCGGTATTGCACGTAAGCCTCGACCTTGCCCTTAACACTGTACGAGACATCGCCCTGCCCCGCGTCATCGCCGACCCCGAATACCTTAAAGCCCATCATGGTGCAATCCTCTAGATCGACGTGGAGAAACTCGCCCTTGATCCGGCTAGCGATGATTCCGGTCGACGGGGTACCATGCGGCTGAGAGAAGTTCAGGACAATCAGTTTGCAGCCCTTGAACTCGACGCGCGAATAGCCATCAAACCCGGGATTGCCTGCCTGCAAAGCGTTGTCGGGACTCACCAGAGTGCAGTCTTCAAAGACGGCGTCGGGATAGTCCGGCATCGACTCGTTGTGTGCCCGCACATAGGCCGCCCCGGCATCGCCCCACCAGTCGAGATTCATGAAAAACGACCGCCGGAAGAGTACCGGTTCGTCTTTCCTTCCCACATGAGCCATGACCGCCGTCCCGGCAAAGCGGCCGATGCCAACACAGTCTTCCACGACCGCAGAAAACTCAGCACCCGACTCGCAGGATATGTCCCAGCAAAGGCCACCCTCGGAGCCGGTGACGTATAGGTTTCGGAATATCCATCGATCCCAAATCAGGCCGGAAAAGTCCGGGGCGCACTTGAACGGCGCCCACCAGTCAACGCTCTTCAGCCCGGTCTCTGTCTCCGGGTCACCGGAATCGAGAATCATCCAGGTCGGGTTGCCGGTAGGCGCTTTGGGGTTGGTGCGTACAACCTCCAGCGGAGCGCCGGAATCGATAACCACCCACCCGGTGGCTCCCGAGCCCAGACGGCCATCGACATCGCCCACCAGCAAGTTATAGGAGCCCGCATGCCCTTTGTGAGATGAGTAGAGATTCGCCTCCGCATAGGTGTCGGGCCGAATCACGACCCGATGCCCACCGTTTGCATCCGGCACGGCAAGCAAACCCGCCTGGATGGTGTGGAACGCCGTCTTCCAACTTCCGCCATCGGAGTTGTCGCCCAACTTGGAGACGTAGAGAGTCGCGCCCTTGGGGCCGGTGTAGTCTGGAGCGGTAGGATCGAAACCGGAGGCAGCCGCCGAAGAGCTGAATGGGGAGAATTGCAAAATCATCGCGCAGAACAGCAGAATCGCGGCGTGTGAGAATCGTAAAT
>CAYTDF010000199.1:4066-8160 GCA_964436365.1 uncultured bacterium
TTTCATCTTCAAAACGACAGTCTGTTTCCAATCACGTTGGAGTGACAGTTTAGCGGTTTCCGGGTTGGGTTCTATAGGATTGAAGCGAGGAGACGCCTGTGGGGTGCAGGCTGGGGCGGGAAGCGGGAATGGATACAAATGTGTCGGCAAAAACTAGCCGCCGAGGAGCATTCCGGGTTGGATACGGTGACCGTTGAGGAAATCGACGGCGCGCATGCGGCGCTTACCATCGGGCTGCATCTCGATAAGTTCGAGTCCCCCCTGCCCTGTCCCGACACGGACCGTGCCGAACGTGACGTCATAGACTTCACCGGGCGCGACACTCCCCGAAACAGGCACGATCTCACTCCGGAAAACCTTGACCCGTTTGCCACCGAACGTGGTATGCGCCCCGGGCGCGGGCGAGAGTCCACGGATCGACGCGTGAAGCGCCTCCGCGCTCTTGGACCAGTCGAGCCGCTCGTGCTCAGGTTCGATCTTCGGCGCCCAGGTGACGAGCGATTCATCCTGCGGTTCGCGCGGCGCAGTCCCGTTGGCCACATCGCGGACCGTCTGACACATCAGTTCCGCACCGATGCGCGATAGCCGCTCCGAAAGCGTGCCGCCATCGTCCCTCGCGTCGATGGGAATCTCCCGCCGATAGATCACATCGCCATCGTCCCAACCCTCGGAGAGATACATAGTGCAGACACCGGTCACCGCGTCGCCATTGATCAAACTCCACTGGATGGGCGCGGCTCCACGGTACTTTGGTAAGAGCGAAGGATGAAGATTGAGACACCCGTATCGCGGCATCTCCAAGACGTTCGGCGGAACCATGCCGCCATACGCAACGACGACCAAAGCCGCCGGTTCGCGTTCGCGTAGCCAATCCATGACGCCGGACTGCTTCAAACCCTTGGGCTGAAAGACCTCCAACCCGCGCGTCAACACCTCTGCCTTGACGGGCGTGGGGTCGAGCAGGCGCTTGCGTCCGCGAGGCTTGTCGGGACGACTGATCACACCGCGGACGTCGATCGCCTCGTCTTCACACAGAGATCGTAGTGATGGAATGGCAAAATCCGGTGTGCCTACAAATACGATGGGAACGCTCATCGCCAACGCCTCCAGTCTCTTTCCCCCGCGCGAGCCCCCCCCCTAGGCCACAGCGCGCTCTAGATCTTGCAAGATCGGTTCGACTTCGTGCCGGTCCTTGGGCGCAAGATGGTCAATGAAAAGTATCGCGTTCAGATGATCGATCTCATGCTGTAGACAACGAGCCAAGAGCCCATCCGCCTCGATCTCGATCTCCTCGCCGCACGCCAACGTCTGCGCGGTCACGCGGACTTGTGTCGGCCGAATCACAGGCCCCTCGACTCCAGGGAGCGATAGACAGCCTTCGACGAACTTCTCGCGTTCGCCGCTCTCCCAGACAACCTTGGGGTTGGCGAGCATTAGCGGCTCGTACTCTTCCCCCAGATCGACCACGATCAGTTTCTTGGAGAGCCCAACCTGCGGTGCGGCCAATCCAATCCCGCTCGCCCGCCCCATGAACTTGTGCATCTGTTCGCCAAGTTTCACCAGGCTGGGACCGAAAGACTTGACGTACTTCGTTTTGCGGCGCAGAACAGGCACCGGATAATGAACTATGCTGAAATGTTTTGCCATCGTTCGTCTTCTGTATCGGGTTTTGGGACGCCGGATACCCTTGTTCCGACACGCTCTAAGGCGGACGGACAGATACCGCGGCACGATCCCCTCTTGAGGGAGAACTTACCCACGGGTGCCACCTTAGTCGAGGTACCTCTGACGTTGGTAAGCAGGTCAAACATCATCTCAGGGGCCGATCCCATACTTGCCGGTCGCGGGTGGAACGTGACAAGGGACGCGGGCCGCGTCGGACTCCCTGGCGTATCCGGTGAAAACGCTCTCCAACTCGATTGTGATCCCACGCGTAGCGGATTCATACGCCGCAGCCATGAGTTCGACCACGTGGACCTGTTGGCGGCCGTTGCCCACACTCGGCTCCCGGCCCGCGACGACCTCGACGAAATGTGAGACGATCTCCTTCTCCGGGCACGCGGACATCTCGGGGATGTAACCCTTCACAGCCCCGAGTTCCCAGGTCTCGGCCCCCTCCGGGATGGGCTCCCCCTCAACGGGGACGACACTCACGGGTTGTCCGGGCCAGCCGAGGTATAGAACGCCACGATCCCCCGTGATGCGAGTCCCGCTTCCACACCGGTCCCAGTCGGGCGGCAATACCCAACTGGCATTCACAGAGCCCAACACGCCCTCGCCCCAATCGAGATTGATGGCCATGTTGTCCTCGACTTCAGCGGCCACCCCATCGGGCATGTCGTCGGTGATTCTTTGGGGTTTTCGAATCCCCGCGAAAGCCTGCAGGCGTTTCGCCGGTCCCATGATCCCCAACATCTGACTGATTCCATAGACGCCCATGTCGATCAACGCGCCGCCATGCGACTCCTTGCGATAGAACCAAGCCGCATGCCCCGGCCCGGAATGGCCCGAGATCACCAGCGCACCATGAACGGCGCCGAGAACGCCATCGTGAATGAGCCGCCGCGCGGTCTCATAACCGGGACTGTAATCGAACGGCAACGGCAAAAAGCTGACCCCCGCCCGTTCGACGGCCTGCACCATCGCCACCGCGTCGGCATACGTAGCGGCCATCGGCTTCTCTGTGGCGACATGAACTCCAGCCTCGGCACAGGCGATCACATTCTCGGCATGGACATGGTGCGGTGTGGCGACGAAAACGCCGTCGGGCTGGATCTTGTGGAGCATGTCGGCGCAATCATGGAAGACCGCCGGTCGAGACGCGGGCTCCTTCTCCGCATAAGCCACCGCTTCTCTCTCGGCCGCCTCCGGATTCAGATCGCAAACGGCAACCAGCTCGGCCCGGTCGCGTATCGCATCGACACCCGGGAAATAACGCTTTCGCGCGATGTCGCCGCAACCGACAATCGCTACGCGTACAGGTGACACAGTCATCGTTTCAGCCCCCTAACCGGCTAGCAAGTTCTTTAGGTACTTTGTGGCGAGCGCGGTCCGGCGTTCGGGCTCTTCTTCTGTACCCAATTCAATCGAGAGGTATGCGTCGTACCCGGCCTTCCAATAGAGAGGCATAAGCCTCGTGTAATCGATCTTGCTGTCCCGGCCGTCGGCATCCATCTGATGGAACTTCACGTGGCTGTGGACGGTCAACGGCAACAGCAACTCGGAGCCGGTGTACATCGTCTCGATACCCGTATCGAGGTCGCTGAAGTTGTTGGCGTCGAGACAACATTTGAACCCGGGGGAATCGATAGCATCGATCAGACTTTTCACCTCGTCGGGCGAGTTGGCGAGCGTGGAATGATTCTCAAGCGCCAAGGTCACGCGGTGCTCGGCGGCATAGGCCGAGACTTCTCGAAAGCCATCACGAACCCACTCGCGCTGCTGTTCGAGTGTGTGCCCTTCGATTTCGTATCCCGTGAAGATCCTGAGAATCGGGATTTCGAGTTCTCCGGCGATTTCGATCCAACGCCGCACGCGGTCGATCTGCATGCGTCTTTGCTGGACATCCGAACTGCAGAAATCGTTTTCCGGCGAGATGCAAGGGACTTCGAGTCCACATTCATTCGCCAACCGCATGTCCTCTCGTACCGCCTGCAAAGACTGAGGAGATATCTGCCATTCGACAATCTCGACACCGTCGACACCACCGTCCGCCATCGCCTTGAATACGGCGGCGTTGCCTTCTCCCCGTTCGTACCATTCGCGGAAACTCCATGTACTGCATCCGATTTTCATCGTCACTGCTCCCTTCGCAAGTCATCGTCCTTCATGGCCAAAGACGATCGATATAAGTCTAGCGTTTCCAAGCCCGATTGGGAGCGGCTTACAGTAACCCTTGGTACGTCTGCGCAAGAATCTCGGCGTGGCGTCGCCAAGTGAGGCCGTCGTGTACGACCTGCTCGCGGGGGAGGTCCTCTTCGAGCAGATCGGCGGCGGCCCGGCCCATCGCCTTCCAATCGTTGGGCGGAACCAAGCGGCCCCCACCGCCGCGCAGCATCGTGCGGGCTTCTCCGACATCCGAAGCGACGACCGGA
>CAYTDF010000200.1:0-3865 GCA_964436365.1 uncultured bacterium
TGAATCTGGAAGAAGACCACCAAGGGCAAGTGGGCCAGATACAGCCAGTACGACGAGTCCGCGATATAGCGCCAGGCCGGGCTGTCGCCTCCGCAATAGCGAATGAAGAACCCGCTCACAGCAAAGACCCAGGACCACATCATGATCGCGTAAAAGAAGGAGTAAATCAGCTTGTTCGCGGGCTGCAGCCAACTCGTTGCGCCGAGCCACTCTCCCAGAGCGTTGAAGTGCAACAGCGGGATGAGGATCAGAAGCCCCGGGATCAGATACACCCACCAATTCCGGAATGCCACTTCTAGGAGTTTCGGCGAACGATGGAAGAACCAGCCCACGGTGAAGAAGAATCCGTACAGCACTGTCGTGGGGATATGTGCCCCGAGCAGTACGTGACGGGGCGTATCCACACCCCAGGAGTCCATGATGAACAGCATGAATGTCGTCGCGAAAGCCAACGGCAGGAGTTTCCAGGGTGAACGCATCAGCCGCTCGAACCCACGGTCCATCCGGGTCCGCCAAGCGCCGCTCCGATCCACCACTCGCACGAACAGCGAACGAAATGCTATCGCCAAGATATAGATGACGATCAGTTGATGCAGGAACCACAGATGCGTCGTATCCAATCGCTGCAAGAACACCCCCTGCGTAAAGAATCCGATGGTGACCTGCCAGGTGGGGATGTCGGCCACTTCGGGCGGAAGGCCGAGGAACTCGTAGTTCCCGGATAGTTGCGCGCCCCAGATCCACAAGTAAACCAATGTGGGAAAGAGGACGATCCAGCCCACGACAAAGGGAATCAGGATTCGTTGGATCCGTTGATAAACGAACGACTTCGGTCCCCGTTTGTGATAGACCAGCCGAGCGAAGAAGCCCGCCATGAGAAAGAAGATTTCGAGACGGAAGGAGTGGCACACGTACATGAATCGGTTCAGAAAGGAGCTGTAGTGCACATCGCGGATCGCCCAAATCTGATTCCCGCCGAACGATTCCCCTGCGTGGTAGACAATTCCCAACAGCAACGCGAACGCCCGCAGTGCGTCGAGGGAATGGTAGCGTCGGGAGGGCGTAACTGTCTCTGTCTGTTCCATGCTGTTTGGCATCATAAAGTTATACGCGGTTTCCGCCGACGGTATTCAAAACGATCCTGTAGTGTAGGTGTTTTCTCCCACTACGCTGGGGTTCTGAACCTGATGCGCTTGGAAAGTGAATCCGTGCCTCTAAATACCTTCCTCCGTGCCTCCGGTGGCCGGGCGCTCAACGTATTCCAATCGGAAACCCTTATTGGAAGTTACATTAAATCCCCAACCGCGCCTGCACCGCGAGTTCGTCGCAACGGTTGTTCTCTTCATCGTCGTCGTGTCCTTTGACCCACTCCCAACGGACCTTATGCTTCCGGGTTTGCTCGAGCATATCCTGCCACAGGTCTTGGTTCTTGACCGGTTGCTTGCTGGCCGTACGCCACCCGTTCCGCTGCCAGTTCACGATCCACTTCTTCGTGAACGCGTTGCGAAGGTACTGCGAATCGGTGCGTACCGTGACCTCGCACGGTACTTGGAGTGCGCGCAGGCCTTGGAGTGCCGCCATCAGTTCCATACGGTTGTTGGTGGTATCCGCTTCCGCGCCGGAGAGCTCTTTCCGAAGACCTTGCCCGGGGGCCAGCAGCACCACGCCCCAGCCGCCCTTGCCGGGATTCGGCGAACAAGCGCCGTCGCTATAGATTATGACTTCTGTGTTCATGGCCGTCAGCATAGCGACTTGGCTCCAGCGTTCCAGCATCCCACTTCTGTTGTCGTTCTCATACCTGAAGACTCCTGCTAGGGTGGGGTGACGAACACTATCCAGTTGCCTGACCGAACATGACACGCAAGAAGAAGACCTCCACGCGACACACGACACCGGCCACGCCCAGATGTCCGAAGCCAGCCCGTGTCCAGGAGATCGTCCAACTCGGCCTGCAGCATCATGGTGCGGGACGGTTGCCGGAGGCTCAGGATGCGTACCGGCGGGCTTTGGAAGTGGAACCCAACCATGCCGACACGCTTCTATACTTGGGCATGCTGCATTCGCAGCGGGGTGATTTCAAGCAGGCGGCGGAGCTTCTGCACAGAGCCGTCTTGCAGCGGCCCGCCGACCCCATGTTCCACTTCAGTCTGGGTTTGGCCAGTCAACAAGCGGGTGATCCTCCTGCAGCGATCGATGGTTTCGAGCGCGCCTTGTCCTTGAAACCGGACTATTTCGAGGCCGCCGTTGCCTTAGGCAACGTGTTCCAAGACCAAGACGCTTTCGAACGCGCCGAATGGAGCTACCGCCGAGCTTTGTCCTTGAAACCGAACGCGCTCGTTGCGTACATCAATCTGACGCATACGCTTCGCGACCAAGACAAACTCGAAGAAGCGGAGGCTTGTATCCGCGAGGCCTTGCGACGGGATCCCAATTTTGCCGAAGGCCACAACACACTGGGCAATGTTCTCCGCGCGCGAGAGAAATTCAGCGAAGCCATCCTTGCCTACGAACGCGCCATCGCGCTCATGCCTGATTACACCGAGGCCTTGAACGGTTTGGGGAACACACTTCGCGATTGTGGCCGAATCGACAAGGCCATCGACTCTTTCGAGCGAGCGATCGAGTTCCGGCCCGATTTCGCTCAGGGGATCTACAATCTCGCTGGCTGCCGTCGCTTCAATGCGGACGATCCACTCATCTCTCGAATTCGCGAATTGCTACAGAATCCAAACCTGGACACCAAGGACCGCTCTCGCCTTCACTTCGCACTGGGCAGGGTTCTGAATGATCTCGGCTGCTACGATGACGCTTTCGAGCAATGGACCTACGCGAATCGTCTCGAAAGGGAGAGAGTCGAGTTTGATATTCGTGAGTACGTGGCGTATTTCGAGAACGTCCGTACGGCTTTTTCCGAGGAGGCTTTTGCACGCAACCGGGGATCGGGTTGCACGTCCACTGTCCCCATTTTCATCGTGGGGATGCCTCGTTCTGGAACCACCCTGACCGAGCAGATTCTGGCCAGTCATCCACGCGTTCATGGGGCGGGGGAATTGACAACGCTCGGAGCCATCGTGGATGGATATCTCCTACGGCCCGCGAACAAGGGGGCGTATCCCGGGTATGTCTCGGACTTGAACGGTGACATGATCCGCTCCGCCGGTGAGGAATACGTGAACCGGGTTCGCCTACTCAACGATACGGCCGGGAATATTTGTGACAAGATGCCGCAGAATTTTGTGCATCTCGGATTGATCGCATTGATCCTGCCCCGGGCGAAGATCGTTCATTGCCGCCGCAACCCTATCGATACATGCGTATCTTGTTTTTCGACCCAGTTCACGCACTCATTGCCGTATACTCACGATCTGAACGAGCTCGGCTCATTGTATCGGCTCTATCGGGACTTGATGGACTATTGGAAGGCTGTCCTGCCGATCCCTATCTTCGAACTCCGGTACGAAGATCTCGTCTCCGATCAGGAGCGCACGAGCCGCGCGATGCTCGAGTTTTGCGGATTGCCTTGGGACGATCGTTGCTTGGAGTTTCACAAGACCGAGCGCACAATCCTGACGGCAAGTAATGTCCAAGCCCGACGCCCCATCTATCGCGATTCGGTCGAACGCTGGAGGCGTTTCGAGAAGCATCTGGACGCGTTGAGAGCCGCACTCGATAGTCGCGAATAACAGAACGCTCCTCGCGCACAAAAAAATGAGCCGCCTTGCGGCGGCTCATCAGAAACTTTACTCACGAAACTCTCATGTATCAGCGCGCACGAAGTGCCCGCGAGAGTTGTGCCAGTAACCTCAATCAGTCTCCAGATGTTTTCCTGGAGCTCAATTAAAGTGTCCAGCCCTTACGGTATTCG
>CAYTDF010000200.1:3875-8136 GCA_964436365.1 uncultured bacterium
ACTCTTCCTTCTCGTACTTCGCCCGTTCTTGGTTCCACAGGAGTCTTCCCGGAACGCGCAACGACAGGTTGCCGAGCAGAACGACTTCCGTGAAGGGGCCGGAGTAGCTGAAGTTCGAGCAGGCTTCGGGGCCGCCCTTACAGGCACGGAGCCAATCTCTGGAGTGGCTGTTGCCCGGGGACCGGGGGATGTATGGATCCGGCCGGGTATAGTCGTTGTTCAGTTCTTCCGGCAGGAGACGGGTCTTGTCGCCGTAGCAGCCTGTGGTGATGTAGCCTTTGTCGCCGATGAACAGCGAACCGTTGCTGCCGTCACCCAGTTGGACATCTTCGGGAATGTCGGTCGGCCGCGGGGGCATGATTCCGCCGTCGTACCAGTAGACCGTGACCGGGGCCATGACATCCATCGAGCGGCAGCCGCAGCCATCCGCTTTTTGCTGCTTGCCGCGTGCGGGGAAGTCGTAGCGAATGACCGACTTATTCGGCGCGGTCAGTGCGTTTATGCCTTCTTGATAGACGCATTCCACGCTGTCCGGTGCGCCCAAGCGGAGCGCCCAGTTGGCCGGATCCATGATATGGCAGGCCATGTCGCCCAGTGCGCCGCAGCCGTAATCCCACCAGCCGCGCCATTTGAACGGGGCGTAGCCTTCGTTGTACGGACGGTACGGTGCCGGGCCGAGCCACAGGTCCCAATCCAGCGTCTCTGGAACGCGCTGGGCCGGAAGGACCTTGTGCAGGCCTTGCGGCCAGATCGGACGGTTCGTCCAGATATGGACTTCGCGAATCTGTCCGATCGCGCCGCCCCACACCATTTCGCAGAGCTGGCGCACGCCTTCACCGGAGTGGCCTTGATTGCCCATCTGGGTGGCGACTTTGTATTTCTTGGCGGCTTTTCTCAGGGCCCGCGCCTCCATAATCGAGTGCGTGAGCGGTTTCTGGACATAGACGCCGATCTTGTTCCGGATGCAAGCCATCGCCGCCGGGGCGTGGATGTGATCCGGGGTGGAGACTGTACACGCGTCGAGCTCGTCTCCGTGTTTGTCGAGCATCACGCGGAAGTCTTTGTACCGCTTTGCGTTTTCGAACAGGTCGAACGTACGGCCCGCACGAGTCCAATCGGCGTCGCACAGTGCGATGACATTTTCGCCCTTGCAGGCGTCGATGTCGCCGCCGCCTTTGCCGCCCGCGCCGATCGCGGCCACGTTCAGCTTCTCATTCGGTGATTTGTACCCCATCTTGCCGAGGGATTTCTTGCCTCCAGACGCGCAACCGGACAAAGCTACTGCGGCCGAACTGGCTAAGAAGAACCGACGGGTCATCTTTTTTTGGTGCATGGTGTTACCTCGAACGTTGGTTGACTCGACCGGCTGCTTCCAGGCGTCACCGAACCTCTCATGGGGTTGATCCGCACTCCGAGTTTGGACCTCCCGAAACGAAGGGGACGAATGAGCCTAGTCGCCTTCAGTCGGCTTGAAGAGAGACGGTCGAAAACCGCGCTCTCAGATTAAACTGTTAATTAATGCTGCCACTGTGTG
The DNA here is from genome assembly GCA_964436365.1 of uncultured bacterium. Lineage (GTDB taxonomy): Bacteria > Hinthialibacterota > Hinthialibacteria > Hinthialibacterales > CAYTDF01. The sequence continues at coordinate 5,410 of CAYTDF010000200.1, forward strand.
GTTGAACACTCAAGTATAATAAGTGAGAATGGAGTTTCGGGCAATACGCCGACTTGCCTAGACAAGACCGGGGTCGTGCGCGGCCTGCCAGAGCATCCCGCAGTCAAGACCCTGCGAAATTGTGTACGGCCTCGACCACACGTTCGAGCTCGCGCTCGGTCATGTCTGGGAAGCACGGGAGAGTCAAGATCTGCTTCCATAGCCTCTCGGCCTTGGGGCACGAGCTCTCCCGATCCCGGCCGTGGGGGGGCCGGTAGTAGGGATGAAGATGCAGAGGAAAATAGTGGACCCCGGGCGCGATATTCCTCGATTTCAGATGCGCGATCAGGGCGTCACGCCGTTCGAGTTGGATGGGGTAGATGTGCCAGGACGAACGGCAGTCCGGCTCTTCTGGCGGTAACCGCAACCAGTCGAGGTCCTGGAACGCCTCATCGTACCGTTCGCGGATGGCGCGACGCGCCCCGTTGTTCTCGTCCAGCCGCTGCAGTTGCACGATCCCCAAGGCCGATCCGATATCGCTACCGTGCGCTTTCCAGCCCAACTCGTTGACATCGTATTGCCAGGCGTACACGTTATTCTCGTCGGTCCGCACGAAAGTATCTTTCGATATCCCTAGCCATCGAATCTTGCGCAGATAGCGGCCCTGTTCCTCGTCCATCACTGCGACCGCGCCGCCTTCCCCGCAGGTCAGGTTCTTGACCGCGTGGAACGAGAACGCCGTGTAGGGTGAAATCGCCCCGACCCGTTTCCCCTTATACTGCGCGCCCATGGCGTGCGCGGCGTCTTCGATGACGACCAGGTTGTGTCTCTCAGCGAGAGCCGTCACCGCATCCATCGGGCAGGGGTGGCCTCCATAGTGGACCGGGACGATGGCTTTTGTCTTCGGCGTGACCTTACGGGCCGCGTCTTCCAGGTCGATGCAGAGTGTACGCTCGTCCACATCGACAAAGACCGGTTCGGCCCCAACGTATTTCGCGGCGTGCGCGGTGGAGACAAACGTGATCGTGGGCACAAGCACCTCGTCGCCCTCTCCTACTCCCGCCGCCACAAGTGCGAGATGCAGCGCGGCGGTCCCGGAATTCAGCACCACCACATCCGCGCAGCCGATATACTCTTTCAGTTCCGACTCGAACCGCGCCGTTTCCGGGCCGAGCCCTAACCAGCCCGAGCGCAGCACACGAGTCACCGCTTCGATTTCGGCGTCTGTGATCGAGGGACGAAAGACCGGGATTTGTGGTTCGGAGTTCATGCCTACAGTGTAAAGGATGGGCGCGGAGTCTGATACCCTAGAAGCACACCGAGACACGCAGATCTGAAAGATCGAGGTCAACACCGAGCCCTATGCCGATTGCCAACGTCCTATCGCTCTCTATCGTTTGTCTCGCGGTCACTGTGATCGGGGTTCTTTTGATTTCCCGATGCGCGGTCTTGAAGGAAGGCTCTCTTTTCTTCCTGAGACGAACCACAGATCGCCGTGTGGCGTCCGGATTGTTCTGTGTCACTCTTGCGTTGTACGCGCTCACCCTTCCCGGAATCACCACCACCCTCGATGAGGATATTCACGCGGTTACACGGGCTCTCGCCCGGCAACAGACCTTTGTCATCGACGAATTCAGCCGGAGTTTTCATGACGCTTCCCGGGCTGGAGATCATTTCTATGGTCACAAAGGTCCGGCGACGCCGGTGCTTGCCGTTCCGTTTTATATTGCCGGCGAGTGGATCGGCGCGAAATGTCGGAACACTTTGATTCGACCCCAAAACGGCCCACTTCTTGGCCCTCTCCGCTTATTGGACAAACCCGCGCCGCAACGCGTCCGGCTGGGGTGCGTCACCCGAGCGGACAACGCGCTTCATGCCTCGCGCGTGAGTGTCACCTTCCATGCCACTGCCGCACGCCCCGATAATCTCACTCTGGTACAGGTCCGTTGGCTCGGGGTTGAGCCCGGAAGCTATGACGCTTTCGACAGCGACGGCACCCGGATTGATGCGCTTGTGGAAGGGAATGGTATTTGGTCTCGCGGCGACAGTAGGATCGCTTGGCCCGCGAAACCTGGTGGGATCGCTACGCCGTTCTCTCTCGAACTCGTTTCCCGCGATGAAACACCCCTGTATTTCGGGGGGATCGAACTGCTCTATTCCGGGCTCTTCCCGGAGATGTTCGCCACAGACTGGCAGATCCAACTCGATGGGCAGACCCTCGCCACTCCCGCGGACCGGCCACCCGGCGAATATCGGCTTGAATCTCTTTCGGTGCGGGAGGGGCAACGGCGGATCGCCTCGCTGCTTTCCGCGTTCTGCGGGGCTCTTTCGGTCGTCTTTGTCTATCTCATTGCGCGCCGGTTGGATTCGCGTGCCGGTCCGGCGGCGCTCGGTGCAGTCTTGCTGGCGGTTGCGAGTCTCCACTGGCGGTATTCGGTTGTGCTCTACAACCACGCCGTGCTCACTCTCGCGGTGCTCGGCGCGTTGCATGGCGCATTCGCCGGAAGGCAAGACCCCGAACGCCGGGCTTATTGGGCGGGTGTCACTTCGGCCTGGGCGGGGCTCGGCGTGCTCACCGACACCGTCTTCGCATTGCCGCTACTCGTGATCGGCATCGCCTGGGCCCACACCTTGGTCACCCGCCCCCACGGGCGCGCTCGCGTGCGCCGGAACCGCTTGGTTCCCGTGGGCCTGGCGTGGCTGCTGCTGGGGCTCCTCCAGACAGTCTGTTTCGGGGCTCCGTGGCGG
>CAYTDF010000201.1:0-1946 GCA_964436365.1 uncultured bacterium
CGCTTCAATACTCCTATTCCTACAAACGAGTAAGGAAGAGTGAATCATGAAACGGAACGCAATCCGGTTATCCGGCTTTGTGGCGGCAGGCCTGCTTACCGTCTTCTCCGGATGTTATTCCGGTTCCCGCTGTGAAGAGCCTATCGGTAGCGACCCCAGCGCAATCCATCCCACGCTTCGGCACCGGCCGGTGCCGAAGGGTCTCGGCGTCAATATCCATTTCTACGCTGGGAACGAGCGCGACTGGGCCATGCTGGAGGCCGCCGGGGTAGAACTTGTACGCATGGATGTCTCTTGGTCGGTGGGCGAGACCAAGCCCGGTGTCTACGACTTCAGCCGGTACGATGCGCTGATCGCCGAGCTGAAGAAGCGGAATATGACGCTTCTGTTCATCTTGGATTATGGGAACGGCTTGTACGATGAAGGAGCCGCACCCTATTCGGAAAAGGCCCGGATCGCATTCGCTCGTTTCGCGGCCGCGCTCGCCAAACGCTACGCCGATGACGCCGTGATCTGGGAACTTTGGAACGAACCCAACCTCGATCATTTCTGGAAGCCAAAGGTCGACGTCAACGACTACATGAAGTGGTGCCAAGCCGTGGTTCCCGCGATACGGGCCAGCGATCCCAAAGCCTGCATTGTCGGTGCGGCCACGTCGAGTTTCGATTTCTCTTTCCTCGAATACTGCTTCAAACAGGGGTATCTCGAACTCGTGGATGGGGTGAGTGTGCATCCCTATCGCAACGCCACCCGTGGACCTGAAACCGCGCTCGCCGATTACGACACCCTGACGGCTTTGATCGAGCAGTACCGTTCGGGAAGGAAAGCGTATCCGATTCTGAGCGGCGAGTGGGGATATACGACCACGGATATGTCACCGGAACTGCAGGGGAAGTACCTCGCCCGGCAGTGGTTGTGCAATATGGCCTACGGGGTTCCCCTCAGTGTCTGGTACGACTGGCACGACGACGGGCAGGATCCGGACGAATCCGAGCACAACTTCGGCACCGTCACCTGGGACTACAAGCCCAAACCGGCCTACATCGGCATGACAACTCTGATCGCCGAACTGAAAGGGTATCGGTCAGCCGGGCGAGCCGGATTCGGTGCCGCAGACGATTACATTCTGCCGTTCCTTAACGATGACAGCGTCAAACTGGCAATCTGGACAACCGGCGACCCGCACGAGATCGAACTGGGCGCTGGTTTCAGAGCGTCCAAGATCGTCTATCCGTCGGGGGAATCCATGGAGAGCCCTCGCGGTTCACGTATCGCTGTCTGTGACGAGCCGCTCTATCTGAGCGTTGCCGCACCACTTCCCAATTGGCTCGAGTTGGTCGTTCAGGGTAGCCGCTTGGATACCGCGCAGGCGCGGAACGCGGCGCGGTCGTTCCTACGGCGAGCGGTGCGCGAGCGATACGCCAGAGACCTCCGCCAAGCCATCGAGAACGGCACGGCCCACGAACGCCAGGTCGCTTTCGGTCTCGTGTTGCGGTTGGCCGATACACTGTGGGCGGATCGAGCACTGGCCCGCAAGCTGTATGGTACCGTCTTGGACGAGGACACCCATGTATTGAACCGCAAGCGGGCTGTGGCCGGGCTGAGCCGGACAGGCGCTGTCGAATCGCTGAAGAAGGTCGCCCCCCTGCTGCGCGACCCGGACCTTATGCAACAGGTGGCGCAATACTATCTGCTCACGTCGTTCCAACTTGCCGGGGAGAAGAACGCCCAGGCCAGGGAACTTCTCTTGGAAGCGGCGACCGTCTCTCAAGACCGGTTCATGGTCGAGCGCGTACTTGCGCGTATGAGTGAGACCGGCCATGCGATAGATGGGCCGACCCAGAAAACGCTCGCGAAAAACGCGGGATTCATCAACGAATGGTGGGTCGCGGGACCCTTTCCGAATGCCGGTGAGCGGGCGAAGAGCACGACCTACTTTCCCGAAG
>CAYTDF010000201.1:1956-6329 GCA_964436365.1 uncultured bacterium
GACCGAGCGTTACGACACCGGCCCGGCGGCCTGGCGGGAGGTCGATCTGGATGGAATATACCCCGTCGTCCCGTTCGCCGATCTGTATGGAAAGAAGGAACTGGCCGCGTATGCGTACGCGGAATTGAAGTTGTTCGAACCGCAAGCCGCACGTTTCAAGATCGGCAGTAACGACGGTGTCGTCTGTTGGCTCAATGGCAAGAGAGTCCATGAGAATCGAACCAGCCGGGGACTGACGATCGACGAGGACACGGTAAGCGTTCAGCTGGAAAAGGGTGTGAACCGCATCTTGCTTAAAGTTCTCAACGAAGGCAGCGCTTGGGAGGCCTGCCTCCGCGTATGCGACACACAGGGCGTGCCGCTGGATCTCGAGCGTCTGTGAACGGCAACACCTTTCGCTGATACGACAGACTCTGAGACCGTGTGAGAAGCGATGATATTCCCGTTTGACATTTTGGGCTTGGCGGTTGCGATCTGGGGAACGGGCTGGCTCTGTGCCCGGCGCGGTCTGGAGGATGAAGGTCTCGCGTACCGTTCGGCGTTGGCGTTCGGCTTCGGATTCGTGTCGCTCGCGGTGGTGTTGGGGGGGATTGGCCTTTGCGGCGGCTTCCGCTCGCCGGTGCTCTACCTCTTGACGTTCACGCTTTTCGTGGGCTGCGGGCTCGGCCTGAGTTCGTTTAGGGCGTCTCTTCGCCGTGCGGTCGAGTTCTCCAAAGCGCACGGTCTCTTCTGCATTCCGCTCGGGATCTTGTTCCTCTTCTCTGTCTGGTCGAGCCTGGGACCGGAGCGTTTTGTCGATTCACTTTGGTATCATCTGGCCGTTCCCAAACAGTGGCTGCTCTCGGGGCGGATCGAGGCTGTTCCGTTCAATGTCCCGTCGCATTACCCGATGTTGGCCCACCTTCCGTATGTACTGGTGCTGTGGCTCGACGACCCTTGGCGCGCGGATGTGCACGCTCGGCTGTTCTCGATTCTCCCGCTGCTGCCTCTGTCGCTCGGCGTCTACGGTGTAGCGGCTCGCCATGCGGGTACGCGGGCGGGAATCCTCGCCGCGACCTTGACCTTCTCGGTGGTCTGGTGGCCGTTTCCGGCCATCGCCAATGTGCAGAGCGTGTTGGCGCTTCTGACGTTCCTCGCGTACGCCGAACTCTGGCGCTGGTTCGAGACCCGCCACACCCGGCGGCTGATCTACGCGGCGATCTTTATGGGCGCGGCCTGTTCGAGCAAGTTGAACGCGTTGGTCTTCGGGTTCGCGCCGGCTCTGCTTCTCCTTGCAGTGGATGCTTGCGCGCGCCGCTCGTTACGTGGAACAGTCCGCGCCGCAGTTTTCTTCGTGTGTACGATCTTTTGGCTCGTGCCGTGGTGGATCGGCAACGCGATCCGTTGCAGCAACCCATTCTATCCCTTCGCGGAGACTCTCTGGCCGTCGCCGGAACCGTTCCACTCCGCCGCGCTCCGGTTGCTGGAATCTCATAGCATCGCTCCGCTAGAGTCGCCCAATCTCTCCGCCTGGCTCTTGGAGGTCGGGCGTGTCTACACCAACATGGTTATCGGCGGGGATGTTCTTTTGTGTATGGCTCCTTTTGCGGCGATGATCTTGGCTGTTCTGTCGTGGCGGAAGTGGCGATTGTGGCTCTCCGTACCATTCATACTCTGCATGACCTTGACCGTGGCCGGGCTAAACGCCGAGCGGCTGATTTCGGTGACACACCCGGTCTTGGCGGTGGTGACCGGTGTCGCGCTCGGGCTGTTGGTGACTCGCACGCCCCGTCTGCGATGGTTTTACTTTGTGGCGCTGTTGCTGCCGCCGGCGTCAACCGTGCACACCAAGTACCTCTTTGCCACCAATCCCGGAATCGATTGGCGTGGACGTATCGCCGTCACCGATGAGGCGTACACCGACGAACTCCTCAACCGCCGCCTGCTGACGCCGGAGCAGATCCCGCTCATCGCCCAGCTGGAGGCCAAGCCCCTGCCGGGCTCCGTTTACATGGCCTGGGCTGGATACCCGTGTCATCTGCCGGGCAGGCAGCTTGTCCCGGATCTCTTTTTCGGCTCGCCGTTGGACGATTGGCTACGCGAGGGTGGCACCGAACTCGCGCTACAAGAGCTACAGGAGCGAGAAGTAAACGCTATCCTGATCGGCTCCAAATCCTACGGCTGGCGGCCCGGCGAATTCCGGAGGCTGGAACGCTTCCTCGGCGAAGAACCGGTCCCCCACAAGCTTTACCGGCTCGACCGGCCCCCGTTCCACTGAACCTGTTCGCGCGCTGTGCTGTGGGCCGCTGAGCGCATTTGGGTATACTCTGCCGAAGGCCGTCGAACGCTCGACGGCCAACCAGACGAGAGGTGTGCACATGAGCGAAAAAAGAGCCTCACTCGGCGTCTTTCTCTCGGGAAGCGGAACGACTCTGCAGAACTTGATCGACAGGCGCGACCGGGGTGAACTGCCCGTCGATTTCGCCTTCGTCCTTTCAAGCCGGAAGGGAGCGTACGGTCTGGAGCGGGCCGAGAAGGCCGGCATCCCGACCGAACTCGTCTCCAGGAAGGACGCACCCGACTGGGAGGCTTTCAACCGGGGGTGCGGGGATGTGATCGCCAAGTACGAGCCCGATTTGATCGTTTTCGCTGGGTTTATGTCCTTGTTCCAAGCGCCCGCCGCGTATCGCCACCGGGTGATGAATGTGCACCCGGCGTTGATCCCGTCTTTCTGTGGCAAAGGCTACTATGGGCACCACGTCCACGAGGCGGTTTTGGAGCATGGCGTCCGCTACACCGGCGCGACCGTGCACTTTGTCGATGATGAATACGACACGGGACCGATCGTTCTGCAACGGCCGGTCGAGGTCCTCTACGAAGATACCCCCGACACCTTGGCCGAACGCGTTCAGGCGGCCGAACGGGAGATCTACCCCGAGGCGATCGCGCTCTTTGCGACGGGACGTCTCGCGGTTGAGGGACGGCGTGTTAAGATCCTTTCAGAGGAAGACGCCCAAGGGCGCCGTTAGGAATGATGGACCGAGCATTGTGTGTGGATTGCAGCCAACAGACGGACGTGGAGCGCGGGCTTAACGTCGAGGGTGAGTTTTTCTGTTCCGACTGTTGGAGCCGGATTATCGGCCAGCCTGTGGGTGTTTCGACGGCGGCTTATGACGAACGCGACGAGTTTGTCGAGCCGGAGAACGATATCCCATGGCGGCACATCGAGGCGTTTGGCCTGGTTCGTGCGTTCTTTCGGACGGTTTGGGGTGTCGGCCGCTATCCCACACGGTTCTTCTCACTGATCCGTTCTGGAGAGAAACCGCAGTTGCCGGTGCAGTTCGCGCTCTGTTTGCTGGTCTTTGTGGTTCCGGGGACGTTAATGAGTTTCACGATTGCTTTGGGATTCATCTCCTTCATGCTCAATCATGCGGGTGAGATGGGACCGGAACTCCAGAATTTGGTTAAGCAGTTAGGCTCGGCGATCACGGAAGAAACGCTGAACGGTGTGACGGTTTTCTCCGTCAACTTTGCGGCGGTCGGGCAAGTGGCCTTCACGGAGGCGCTCAAGTTTGTTGTGGTCGACATTTTTGTCGCGGTCTGGGTGCAGCTGTTCATCCTCGGCAGACTGCGGAGCCGTCCCCATGGTTTTGCGGAGGTCCTGCAGATCCGCTGCTATTCACTGGTTGGGAAACTACTCGTCTTGATTCCGCTGATCGGTATTCTTGCCGGGTGGCTGGCGATACTGGCGCTCAATGTTCGCGGGTTACAGGTGTCACAGCGTCTTCCGATTGGCCAGGCGATCCTGGTGGGCATCGGGCCATCTGTCTTCCTGCTGCTGATCCAGACGTTCATTCTCTCCTTTGGATGAGGGACGCGGCTGAGGGCGTTCTTCGAAAGTTACCGAGCACACGAAGTGCATGTGTTGGCTGGGCGCTCAGAGTTTTCTAGGTGGAACCCTTTGTTGGGAGCCAATTGAATGGGAGTCACTCCCCGGACGCCACCGAACGAGGATTTCAATGAAAGTTTTTCTGGGAAACGGACCGTGGTGCAAACCCGGTTTTTACGGTGTACGGGCTGGATCGCGCTGGCCTCATTTTGAAGACGGATGCGCCCGGTACATGCCGTTTCCGTTCTATTTGAGTTATGCGGCCGCGCTGTTGGAGCGTGCGGGGCACGAGTGCCGGATTGTGGATGGCATCGCCGAGCGGATCTCCGAAGAGGCTTTTCTGGACCGTGCGACGGAGTTCCGGCCCGAGCTGGTCGTGCTCGAGGTCTCCACCGCTTCCATCCAGACCGATCTTCGGCAGGCGGCGGCGATCCGCAAAGCGCTGCCCGGGGCCAAGGTGATCTTCGCCGGGCCGCACATCGAGATGTACAAACCGGAGTGGTTG
>CAYTDF010000201.1:6339-8127 GCA_964436365.1 uncultured bacterium
CGCCAGAATGATGTCGACTTGGTGCTCGTGGGCGAGTACGATTTCACCTTAGAGAAGGTCGTGAAAGCGCTCGACGAGGGCACGGACATTTCCGCCATGCCCAGTGTCGGCTCGCGACTCGCCGATGGCAGCGCGCGCATCAACGAAAAAGCCGAGCCCATCAAGGATATCGACCCGTTTCCGTGGCCCTCACGCGATCAGCTGCCCATGCTCAACTACTACGACCTGCCCGGGGGGATTCCCGAGCCGAGCCTACAGATCTGGGCCAGCCGGGGCTGTCCGTTCCGCTGCATCTTCTGCGCCTGGCCGCAGATCATGTATGGCAACCACACCTACCGCACCCGCGCTCCCATCGACGTGGTGGATGAGATCGAGTATTGCGTGAAGAAGTGGGGTTTCCGCTCCGTCTATTTTGACGACGACACGTTCAACATCGGCAAGACACGCATGCTGACCCTGTGCGAGGAGATTCGCAAGCGCGATTTGAACCTCCCCTGGGCGGCGATGTGCCGCGCGGACACTTCCGACCGCGAGACGCTCGAGGCCATGCGCGATTCCGGGCTGGTGGGCATCAAGTACGGTGTCGAATCGGCCAGTCAGGCGTTGGTCGATGCCGCCGACAAGGGCCTCGATCTGACCAAGGTCGAAGAGACCGTCGCTGTCACCAAGGAACTCGGTATTCAGCAGCACCTGACCTTCTCGTTTGGGCTCCCCGGCGAAACCTGGGAGACCGTCCGGCAGACTATCGACTTCGCCAAGCGTCTGGATCCCGAGACCGTACAGTTCTCCATCATGACCCCGTTCCCGGGCTCGAAGTTCTTCAAGATGATGGAAGAGCAGGGGAACTTGGTGACCAAGGATTTCGACCGCTACGACGGTTCCAATCAGGCGGTGGTGCGCACTGAAGCGCTCGGCCCTGAAGACCTCGAACACGCGCTTCGGACGGCGTACGAGGAGTGGGATTGGCACAAACTCGTGCGGCCGCTGAAGGATTTCCGGCACCTCAAACGCGTCCTCAGCCGCCCCCGCGCCACATGGCACACCTTCCGGCACGTTGTCTCCCGCAAGGCACGCCGACGGCAAGACGAGCACGCGACCTCATCCACCCCCGGTTGCTGAGGGATATCCTGAACTCTGTGTAGCGGTTCCATCTCTCCATACCGACTACAGCTATTCCCGTTGACAGGATATACGGGAATACATATATTTGTATAATGAGCCAATCTGAGAAGACCGTTGTGTGGGTTGGATCGAGTCGAAGAGATTTGCGGTCCTTTCCGACGCCCGTTCGCAGGGACATCGGCCAGGCGCTCTACACAGCCCAGCAGGGGAAGACCGGTACGACACGGATACGTACCGCGCCGTTTATACCACACGATTTGAGGACGTTCTCTATGTTCTTCACGCGTTCCAGAAGAAATCGAAAAGAGGCATCGCTACTCCTCAAAAGGACCTAGAGGTAATCCGCAAGCGGCTAAAGGACGCTCAGCGTGATTGTCAGGCGAGGAAGGAACAGGATCATGGATAAGAAGGAATCATCCGTGTGGGAAAGCAGCGGGAATATATTCGCCGATTTAGGTCTTCCCAACGCGGATCAGGAATTGCTGAAAGCGCGTTTGACCCTACAGATTCATGACATCGTCAAACAGCGCGGACTCACACAGACGGAAGCCGGTAGAATTCTCGGCATTAAGCAGCCCCATGTGTCATCTCTGATGCGGAACCGTTCCGGCAGCGAGTCAATCCCATTTCTAGTTGATTTTAGGCGGCTCCTTCTGTCTTCATTTC
>CAYTDF010000202.1:0-1250 GCA_964436365.1 uncultured bacterium
CTTTACATACTGTACTTCTGTTCTGTTCGTATATGGGTGAGGAGACTTTCTAGCAAGGAGGACAGAGCAGTATGAGCTTGTCTACCTACTTCAATTCAGAAAAGCGCTCCAAGGAGAACGTCGAGTTTAGCTCTTTGGTAGATGTCGACGACCAAAGAATTGTCGACATGACGGGGCAATCCGGTTCGGCGGAAGGTTCCTGGTTGGATGCGCGACTCGTCCCGACACTCGACCTACACCGCAGCGATCAGCAGTTTGTAATTCTGCTTGATCTGGCCGGTGTCGACCCGAACGCAGTTAAGATTAGCGTTCGGGATGGATTACTGACCGTCTCGGGAGACCGTGACGTAAGCGTGTCGGGATACCGCCTCGTTCGCAGCGAGATTATCTCGTCTTCATTCGAGCGGGTCGTGCGACTTCCCGGTGACGCCGACAAAGATCAGGTCAACGCGCATTATCGTAACGGTGTGCTTGAGATCACCATTGGACGTATGGAATCGGAAACCTCGCAACGGCTTGCCGTCGAGTCCCCCGTCGCCATCAAAAGGAAGGTGGGCTCATGAACATCACTGGCGCAAACGGATCTAGTGGCAACGGCGGCGACGGCAAGAAGAGAATCAGCGTCTTGACCACCGAGGACGAAGAGCGTCGCTCCTCGATGGCCCACGCCCATTCTCCACGCATCGCCGTTCTCGAATCGGAAAAAGAGTTCTTGGTCAAAGCGGAGATTCCCGGTGTCTCACCGGACGATATCAACGTGAAGATCGAAAACGGACGGCTCACTCTCGAAGCGCGAAGAAAGCCGACAGAGCACGAGCGTGCCGCGGCCGTCGTTCGCGGCCGCGATCTTGATGACTACCGGCGTGCGTTTACCGTCGGTCGAGGTATCGACTCAACGAACATGCGCGCTGTCATGGGAAACGACGGTATTCTCGCCGTGCATCTTCCCAAGAAACAGGAACGAGACGCTCGCGCCATAGCGATTGCAGAAAGCTAGAGCGCCGAAAGTAAGGCAAACGTTCCCAAGACCCGTAAGACAAGTACCCCAACATGGGTAATTAGAATGGGCGGCTCCCAAACCGAGAGCCGCCCATTTTTTATCACTTTTGAAACAACGCGAGGCGCTATTCCGTCGCAGGTTCCTCTTCGGCTTCGGCTTCCACCGGAGTCTCCTCCACGACGGCTTCCGCAGACTCTTCGGCTTCGGCTTCCACTGGAGTCTCCTCCACGACGGCTTCCGCAGACGCTTC
>CAYTDF010000202.1:1350-8110 GCA_964436365.1 uncultured bacterium
GCTTCGGCTTCCACTGGAGTCTCCTCCACGACGGCTTCCGCAGACGCTTCGGCTTCGGCTTCCACTGGAGTCTCCGCCACGACGGCTTCCGCAGGCGCTTCGTCTTTCTGCTGCGCCTGGTGTCCAGCCATGGCCTGGGAGATTAGATCACCCAGAGAGTTGAATCCGCCACCGCCACCGCCACCGCCACCGCCACCGCCACCGCCACCGCCACCGCCGCCACCGCCACCGCTGCCGCGCGCTCCAGGCGCCGGTCCCATGTAGGCTTCCACTTCGGCACGTTCTTGGTCCCGAAGCAGTTCCTTCATAGAAAGGCTGATCTTGCGGTTATAGCGATCGAACTTGATGATCTTCATCGTCACGCGATCACCTTCGTTGATCTCCGTGCCGAGCGCCGACTTCGGGAGCGTAGAGGCGTGCGCGAGACCTTCCACACCTTCGTCCAATCGAACGAAAGCGCCGAAGTCCGTCAATTTGACAACTTCGACCTCGACATTCTCACCGACGCGATACCGCTCGCGCGCGCGATCCCACGGATCCGGCTCAAGTTGTTTCAGTCCTAGCGAAATACGCTGTTGATCGGGATCGATATCCAAGACTTTGGCGACCACCTTGTCGCCCTTCTTCAAGACCTGCTTGGGATGAGAAACCTTCTCCGTCCAAGAGAGATCCGAGACGTGAATCATCCCATCGACACCCTCCGGCAGGCGGATAAACGCCCCGAAGTCGGTCAATCCCGTGACCTCACCCTCAATCGTCGAACCGATCGGGTAATTGGCCTTCGCCACCGTCCAGGGATCGGTGGTCGCTTGCCGGATCGAGAGAGAAATCCGACGCCGGTCACGGTCAATGCTCAAGACCTTGACGCGCACGTCGTCGCTAACCTTTAGCTCCTCGGAAGGATACCGCAGGCGGCGTGTCCAAGAAATTTCCGAAATATGAACGAGACCCTCGACGCCCTCTTCCAACTGAATGAAAACACCGTACTTCACGAGGCTGGTGACTTTGCCGTGAACGATACATCCAGGCGGATAGTGGTTATCCACAGTCGTCCAGGGATCGGGAGTTTTTTGCTTGAGACCCAACGAGATACGATCCTCATCCATTTTCAAAATGAGGACCTCGATATCATCGCCCACTCTGACCATTTCCCGGGGATGCCCCACATGGGCCCAGGACATGTCGTTGATGTGCAGAAGCCCATCGAGCCCGCCGAGGTCAATGAAAGCCCCGAAGTCGGTGAGGTTCTTAACGATGCCCTTGATCCAGACGCCCTCTTTGATCTTGGCCAACGTCTCCTCGCGATTGCGGATCCGCTCTTCGTCGAGGTGCTGGCGTTGTGAAAGGATTAGATCCCGTTTTCCACGCATCTCGATAATCTTGGCGGTCACATTCTTCCCGATAAGTGCCTGCTGTTGTTCGGGCGTGCGTGAATTCGGGCCCATCTGCGAGAAGGGAATGAACCCACGAAGTCCATCCACATCCACCTGGAATCCACCCTTAAGCAGTTCCGTGACCACGCAATCCACAGGTTCGCTGTTCTGGAAAGCCTGCCGGACTTGCACTTTGGCGGTCTGTTCCTTCGCGCGAAGTCGGGATAGTACAGGAATCCCTTCGGAGTTCTCGCGCTTGACAACCATGACATCAACTTCCATACCGATGAAAACGTTGGGGTCCTTACGGTCGTCAAGGAACTCTCGAAGCGGGATGATTCCTTCCGATTTCGAGCCGATATCGACTACCACGTAGTCCTCGGCAACTTTCAATACAACGCCCTTGATGATATCGCCAACACCAAATTTGGCGAAACTGGCTTCAATTAATTGACCCATCTCATCGGCGTCATCATCCGCTGCGCTATTGAGAAGAGCCTCTTCTTCAGCCGTCATGCCGCCGTCGAGGGCCATCACCCCCCGGGCTAGCTCCTCCCTGTTGCTCTCAGTTTCTGGGGAGGTCTCTTGGGTTCGATCCTGATCCGTCATCCTTGCGGTGCTCCTTGCTGGTTTATGCGGGTCTAGCCCGCCGTATTCGCTAAACTGCTCTCTTTGTGTCTGGATCGCGTCGCCGGTAACGCCGCTCCAACTCGCGAAGTGACGCGTCAAGGCGCTTCGTGATCCATTCAATCTCTTCGCTTCGGGTCCCACTCTCCGGACGAGGCCAGATGGGTTTCCCAAAATGTACCGCCATACGCTTGAGATGGGGTACGCGGTGGTGTCGGCTGAAGGCCTCGTAGGAACCACAGACGTAGGTGGGAACAACAGGGGCACCCGTGCGGCATGCCATCCACCCCACCCCCCGCTTCAAAGGTGCGATCTCTCCGTCTGCAGTGCGGGTCCCTTCCGGGAACAGAAGTAACCCACTTCCTCGCTCAACAACCTCCAAAGCATCCCGTAAAGCCGCCAAGTCCGAACGTTTCCGATCGACCGGTACGGCTTCGAGACGGTTTAGCCACCCCCGCAGGACAGGTACACGCCACAGTTCCCTCTTCGCGAACCCGACCAAAACGCGCGGGCTATGCATGCCAATCAACATCGGGTCGAGTAGACTGGCATGATTCGCCGCAAAGAGAAGTGGACCGTCCAGCGGAATATAGCGTCGCCCCGTCGCGGTGACACCGAAAAATAGCCCGAAGACGAAGGCGTATACGATACGATTCAGAATATAGAACCAACCTTCGTTCGGCCGGTCAGAACCTATCAGGAGTCGGTCTCCCGAGCAAGACGTTGCCACGAATGAATGTGAAGAATCAGCGGTCACGTGTCAGCGCCTCCAGCCTGGCGACCGCTCCTTCGATAGACAGCTCGCTCGTATCGACAACCTCCGCTCCATCCGCAATCCGGAGCCCCCCAACGGGGCGCTTACGATCCCGTTCATCGCGATCACGAAGGTCATCTAATGTATTACTGAAACTTGACTTAAGACCCTTACACTCAAGTTCTTTATGCCGCCGTATGGCTCTGACTTCTTCGTCCGCATCGAGGTAAAACTTCACCTCCGCATCGGGAAAAACAACCGTTCCAATGTCACGCCCCTCCATGACAACTCCACCCCGCTCCCCCATGCGGCGCTGCAGTGAAACCATACGCTCACGCACATCTGGGTTGTCAGCCACGACGCTCGTGCTTCGGCTCACTTCCGGCGTACGGATCGCTTCGGTCACATCTTGCCCGTTAAAAAAAACGCGCTGCGCCCCCCCTGGCTCGACCGGCGCATCGAAACGTACGTCAAGGTCACACAACAAATCAGCGATGCTCCGCGCGTCGCTCGGGTCGAGTCCGGCCCGCAGGGCGGCAAGCGTCACACAGCGGTACATGGCACCCGTGTCGACATAGGTGAAGCCCAATCGATTGGCCAATAGGCGAGCGACTGTGCTCTTGCCCGTTCCAACAGGGCCGTCGATAGCCACAACCGGCCGACGGGTAGACGACATGGCGTCCGTAATCATGTTCAATCCTGTTGCGGCATTAGGGAGTTGTGTGGAATCTTCGTTGACCTTCAGGAATACTACCTCATCGCTATGCGGGCGCTACGCACCCACCGGCGAAAAAAAGATGCCACAGCGAACTTCGGCGCGTAGAATACAGTTCTCTATCCGCCTCGGCTACGGCGTGTCGCGCGCATCACTCGAAAGGATGGAATGGCTGCCGGGGTTGCCAGGATGTCAAACCATCACCAATCTAGTCAACCATGATCGAAGTACTCGAACCGATTCCTTCCGAACCCGATGAAAATCCGAAGCAGGATGCTTCCGGCCGGAGTTTGACATTCGTCGCGCCGCTCCTCTTGGCTCTGGCGCTGCTTTGGGCAAGCTGGCCCTACCTGAATCTGCTCCCCGGTCATGACGATTTGAGCCTTTTGCTCTGGACCACGGAGCATGCCGGCGATCCCTCTTCCGCTTGGGCCGAGGCCCCGGATTCTGTGCCATGTAACACCAGTCCGCTGGTCCGGCTTGCCGCACTTATCCTCCTAACAGCCTCAAAAACCTGGGTTTATTTCGTTGGGTACGCGAAGTGTCTGGGGTTGGGAATCGTGCTCCTCGCCTACTTTCGATGGGCGCGTGGACTCTCGGACCGTGCGAGCGCAACCGCGGCGGCGTTGCTGTTTATCGGCACGCTGGTGCCGTTGGCCCCCATGGAATCCGCGCAATGGCTCGGCGTGTTCCTCTGTGGCACGGGAGTCCTTTTGCTCTTCACGGCGCTGTGCGATTGGACTCTGCAAAAACAGCCGCACGTCCCTGTTTTAGGGCTCTCCGGGCTTTTTCTGCTCCCGTGTACGACGTCGGGATTCCTCGGTGCGGTCAGCACAATTTGCCTGTTTATATTTCTGTTTACCCGGAAGCATCCCGGGCCACGGACACGGGATGTTTTGCGCTATGTTGTTGCCGCCGTGGGACTTGTGGCGGCGATTGTGACCCTCGCCGGAGGGTGGAATAATTGGCTGGGGCGGTTGCCAACGGCCCCAATTCCGTTGCATCCCGACGAGATCGCGTTGCAGCTTTCAAATGTCTTCACGGCGGGTTTGGGCTTCCCAATTCTTGCGGCTTTGACATGCGCCGTGGTGCTGGTCAGGCGTGAACCGAAGGTCGTCTGGTGGGTTTCGGTGCCGGTCGTATGGCTCCTCGGCTTGTGGTTCCAGACGCTGGAGACAACCTTCACGCTGACTATCGAGGCTCTCGCTTCTTTCGCGCTCCTGGCCTTCATGGCCTGGATGTTTCAGACGCTACGCATGCGTTTGGCGCTCTATATCACGGGAATACTCGCGTTCCCGGTCTGGTGGACCGGTGGGCCGCTGTACCCGCTGCTGCCCGCCGCATGGGGAGCCTGCCTGATCCTCGGGTCGGTCTTGCTGCCCGCAGTACTGGAGGGTTCGGCGGTTCGCGCGGGCCGGGCCGCTCTTCGAGGCGAGCGTTCGGAGGAGCCGTGGTGCTTCATCCCGCTCAACGCCACAGCCGTGGTTATCTCGTTTGCCTGGTTGGCCGGTTTTCTATCGAATACGGCAACGGACCGGCAGCGAATAGCAACGGAGTTGCGCCCGCCGCGCACTGAACTCTACTCCACCGCCCAACGCGCAGTCGCCGACTGTCTGAGCGCGACCGACGAGAAGATCGTCGCCCGATTGCTTGGCGGATCGACGGATATGGACAGACTCGTCACCGCCGCGTTACAACAGAGTCACGGGTGGGCGGTGTGGGCAGTCGACGCCGGAATTCCGCCGCCCTCGTGGGCACGCCTGGAGACGATCAGCGGAGACACGTACTTCATCGGACCGCCGTCGCGCCCCATGCCGTTGGCGATAAAACCCTGGGCGCACCCATTCGAACCCCGGCTGGCGTCGCGGCTTCTCTCCGATATGGATGAAACTTTTGCGTTTTCGACATGGTCGTCGGAACTTGTCTTGCGTTGGAGGGTGTGGCAGGAAGCGCGGCGGCAGGTCGAATCGGGAGAAGAGCCGGATCCATTCGTCAGCTTGATTCCGAATTCGGAGGCGTACGAGATGATTCCCGTCGAGCCGATCGCTTCCACGGAAGGCTGGGGGCCGGAGGGGGTGACATTTGGACCGAAGACGGACGGGAGGATTCACCGGAACGCCATCGGGACGGCACTCCGTGTCAGCGAACCGGAGACCGAGCTGTATCGAAACGCTCCGTTCCCTGCCCCACCGCCGCGCGCACCCGAACCGCGAGATCTACTGACGTTCTGGTGGTACGCTTCCGATTGGTCGAAGATCACCGTGCTACGTGTGGCGTTACGGGTGCAAGGCGACCGGTACCGGTTGTGGACCTACGACCATGCGACGTTGGTGGAGCAGATGAAAGTCCCCGCCGACGGTTGGCGATTCATGATTCTGCCCCTGGCGGACAGTCACGATCTGGGCCGTGAGGGTGGAGAACATCCTTGGCTGTGGAAGATCGGCACATTCGGGGTCGCGGCGGCGCGGGAAGATTGGGATGCCACGGTCGAATTGGAAATGGCCATCGACGACATCTCTCTGCGGCTGGCCACGGAATAGCGGAATCGGTTCAGAGGGAGATCACGATGCCTCGCAAGAAACCTACGCAAAGCAGGAAGCCGGCGCAAAGCGAGCCTAGTGCGACAGAGAAGAAACACGCGGCGCGCATCGCCCGCTTGCTC
The DNA here is from genome assembly GCA_964436365.1 of uncultured bacterium. Classification (GTDB taxonomy): domain Bacteria; phylum Hinthialibacterota; class Hinthialibacteria; order Hinthialibacterales; genus CAYTDF01. The sequence goes on from CAYTDF010000202.1 coordinate 7,482, forward strand.
GCGAAAGCCTATCCCGATGCGGCCTGCGAGTTGGATTTCCGCAACGCATACGAACTGCTGGTGGCGACGATCCTCGCCGCGCAATGTACCGACGCGCGCGTCAACACGGTGACCCCCGCGCTGTTCGAGACCTATCCGAATCCGGCCGCGATGGCCGAAGCCTCGCCGGAAGAGTTGGAACCGATCGTCAAATCGACGGGATTCTTCCGTCAGAAGGCTCGCTCGCTCTCCAATTGCATGGGAGAGATCGTCGAACGGTTTGCGGGCGAAGTTCCCAGCAGCATGGAGGATCTGGTCTCCCTGCCGGGTGTGGGGCGAAAGACGGCCAATGTGCTCCTCGGGAGCTGTTTCGACACCCCGGCCATCGTGGTCGACACCCACATGAAACGTCTCTGTAACCGTTTGGGTCTGAGTCAAGAGAGCAACCCGGAGAAGATCGAAACCGAGTTGGCAGCGCTGCTTCCGCCGAAACAACGCACCGGCTTCAGTCTGTGCATTCCGCTCCACGGCCGCCGAGTCTGCAAGGCTCGAAAACCGCTATGCAGCGAATGTGTTTTGTGTGAAGATTGTCCGGCGGGAGTATGTGCCATAGTTAGTTGAATTTGAAGCGGCTCCCAACCTCTGGTTGA
>CAYTDF010000203.1:0-8106 GCA_964436365.1 uncultured bacterium
CCTTCTCGATCATCTCGAACTCTACCGAATAACGCAGGCCGAATACGAGGCCTGGGCAAAAGAGCGTGGCTCCGAGATGTGGTATCCGGTGCGCCCAAACAGATATGAAACCCTCATGGCGGATTTCGACAGAATTGCGAAACAGAGAAGAATCCAAATCTTCAAAGGATGGGAAATCTATGAAGGCGAGTTGGACACGGGGCTTGAAAAGGAACCGATGAAGCTCGCCGATGTACTCGGCTGGCACATCTCACCCAACAATGGGAGGGAAGCGCCGAACGGGGAGAAACTGATCGAGCGGGCAAAGCAGGTCAGGGCCGCCCAGAAGGAGTTCCCCGTCCCCATGATCCTCTTCCATCCGTTCACCATGCGCATCGAAAACATCCAGCGCACGGCGGAGCGCGAGGGTCGTGACCGCGCGTCGCTGACCGTCGAAGAGTACCGCTTCTTCAAACCGGGCGAACAGCGAGAACTCGCCGATGTTTTACGCGGCGAATCGATTTATGTCGAAATATCTCGTGCCACGGGACGGTATTGGGAAGACCCGGTCATACGGGAAGCGCTGATCGCCGATATCCGCCCCCTGGCGGAGGCGGGCGTACAATTCACGGTCTCGACCGACGCTCACGGGCTCGGCTCGGCGGAACGATCCTTCCAGCCGGAACGCTACTGCAAAGATCTCGGAGTGACACCGCAGAACACAAACGCGATTATCGAGGACCTCAGGGCCAAGCGCTGAGGCCGGAGACGGTCACATCTCGAGTTGAATTCGCACGTACCGCATCGTTCCGCTCAGATCGCCGTACAGGTCGAGCGTATTCGAAGGCTCGCAACCGGCGCGTACTGTCGCGGTAAAGAATGATGTTAGCGGCTTCTCCAGTTGCACGACCTCCGGTTCGCCGTGCGCACCCGAAGAGTACACCTCCACGAGTCGATTCTCGGAGATAGCCTCGCCCTGCGGGTTGGCTCCGCCCACGTGGTAAAAAACCAACAGCCGACCCTCTTCGGTGACCTGGAACCGGGCTTCGTTCGGCCTTTCACCGCCCAGATCGTCACCCCCCTCGACCAACGCCGTACGCTGCACGACTCTTCCATCGCGAATGATAGCGTACTCCAACGAGTAGCGTTGTTTCTCGCCGGGGTAGAACTTTTCGCGCAGTCGTTCGTCGAGCGCCCGTTCCGTCCACATCACGAACACATCCCCGTTCGGCGCGACATACAGGTCACGCGGAAAGATCCAGCCCGCCGTCTTGTCCCGGCTCGAGACCTCGACCCATTCGTGAAACTCGCCGGTGCCGATATCGTCGGACCAGGTATAGAAAAGCCTGCGGAAATCGTAATCCCACTTCTTGCCCGTCAGTTCGTGCTTATACTCTCTCCATGCGTCGTACGGCTCCACAACATCGCTGACCCCGCAGAAATAGACGGCCCGGTCTTTGATCGCGACCGTCGGATAGCAGGTTCGAATCGCCTGCGGTTTGTCGTATTCCGCGCCCCAGGGCCAGACCAGTTTCCCTTGCGTCGACCATTTCCCATGCCGATCCAGAAACGCCCATTCGGCGTGCCCGTAACCGATGTTCTGGAACAGAATCAACTCGTTATTGATCCCGTCGGCAGCGAAACTGCGATACGAATGTTCGGTGAATTTCGGTTTCTCATCCCAGACAGGCATCTCGGTCTGGAATCCCCCCGTCGGCTCCGACGCGGAGAATTCGAGAATGCGGGGTTCGGCGGGACCGCTGTACGTATCCGGCTCGGTGAGGGTGGGATTGATAGAGAGCAGCGCCCGGCCGCCGTCGAATGTGGCCAACGGGCAGGGTTCCCGAGTCCGCTCCTCGCCTTTATAGATACGTTCCCAACCCGATTCCATCCGGTGAAACAGCAACGGGTAGCAATTGTTCAGCGGTTTGGCATTGGGAATCGTCTCCATCGCACTGGCGAAGAGTTCGTCACCGACACGAACCACGCACGTGTTGCCATGACACCACATCGGCCCCGACCCGTTGTTCGGTTGTTCGTAGCTGCAAACGTCCTCTTCCACTTCAACGATGGCTCGATACGCCCGCTCTCTCTTGCCGCCGACCCGGTCGACCGGCAAGAGCGAACATCCCATCGCGCACAGCGTCACGAAAACCAATCCGCTTCTTTTCTTCATATCTCTTCTCCAGAACCCGGACCTTCGGCTCACAAATGGCCGGTCGGACCTCGCCGCAACGATACGCTCGTGCATACAGACCGTCAACCAGCGGGCTCGCGCGGTGATTGACGGGCTGGAGGAGGCAGAGTATCGTGCTCATGAAGATCTCTCGGTTTGCAAGAAGGAAGGGCACAGAACAATGAAATCCAATTCACGGCGATCGTTTTTGAAAAATACCGCAGTCGGCACCGGACTCATCGGCTTGAGCCGTTTGGCGGCAGCGGAAGAAAAGACCATCCAGGGCTTCGAAGACACGGAGACCACCACCCAAAAAGGCAAGGTCTGGACCCCGATTTCGGATCGGAAGATCCGGGTCGGCATCGTGGGCTATGGCGTCTGCCGTTTCGGCGCGGCCTTCGGCTTTCAGAATCATCCCAACGTGGAAGTGGCTGCCGTAAGCGATCTATTCCCCGACCGATGCAGCGCGTTGGCGAAGGTCTGCAATTGCGAAAAGACCTATCCCTCCCTCGAGGAACTGGTGAAGGACGACACCATCGAGGCGGTTTTTGTGGCGACCGATGCCCCGAGTCACGCCCGGCACTGCGTCGAAGTCTTGAAGCACGGCAAGCACGCGGCCTCTGCGGTCCCGGCCTTCTACGGCTCTCTCGAAGACGCCGACCTTCTGTATGACACTGTAAAGAAGACGGGCCTGAAGTACATGATGTTTGAAACGACGGCCTTCCGCGGCGACTGCTATGCCATGCGGCAGATCTACCAAGCTGGGGGCTTCGGAAAGATGATCTACGCTGAGGGTGAGTACTACCACTATATGCCGACCCCCATCGATTCGTATAAGGATTGGCGCGTCGGTCTTCCGCCCCAGTGGTACCCGACCCATTCCAACGGTTACACCATGGCCGTCACCGGCGAAAGTTTCACAGAAGTCTCCTGCATGGGAATGCCGAGCGCTATCAAGGATTTCTTACCTGGGAACAACCGCTTCAACAATCCTTTCGCGACAGAGATCGCCCTGTTCCGCACCAGCGAAGGCGGCATGGCCCGCATGGCCGTCAGCTGGGATACCCCCGGCTACCACGGCGAGGTCGGACGTGTACGCGGCCAAAAAGGTTCCCTGACCGGCACAAAGTTCGATGGGATCGCGGATATCTCCAAGGTAACGCTCGCCAAACCGCCACTACCGCCCAAGGTACCCGCTGGCGGACATGGTGGATCGCACGGCTACCTGTGCGAGGAGTTCGTCACCGCGATCCTCCAAGACCGCAAACCCCTGGTCGATGTCGCCATGGCGCTCAACATGACCGTCTCGGGCTTCGTCGCCCACGAATCGGCCTTGAAGGATGGCGAATTGATGAAGATTCCACAATACAAATCCTGACGCCGGGCCGGTAACATCGGCGACTCGTGGCAAAACGAGGCCAACCGGAAGACAAGGTGAAACACAATGACAAAGCGACACATTCGGTTGTGCCTCGTCACCTCCGTTTCGCTTTTCACGCTTTGCGTTTCGGTTGCCGTTGGAGCGCCGAACACACAGACAAACGCAGACGGTACGCAAGCCGAAGCCTGGGTCGAGCGGTTCCGCTTTACCCCGCCGCCTCACGCCGCACAGCGGGTCGGCGTAACGATGGGCGAACTGCCCACGTTCCGTGTCGAACCTGCGCGGCATGGCCGACAATTGGTCCGCGTCTCGCTGCCTTTCCCGGAGGGCTCGTTTCCGTCGGGCGCGAAGTTGACCGTTCGCTCCGGCGCAACCGAACTCGCGCCCGATGTTCACGTACTCACGTTTCATCCAGTCTTCCCGCGTTGCGTACGCCGCGCCATCGTGACCTTCCCCTGGGAGTTCCCGGATGAGGAAGAAGTCGAATTCGAACTCAGTCTCCAGGTACCGGAAGCGCCAAGCGACGAGACTCTCGAAACGACGCTCGAGGATCTCCCGGAAGAGCTCAAGATATCAATCGGCGAAATATCACTCAGTATCCGCAGAGACAGGCTGATGCTCAGCTCTGCGGGGCTATCGTTGTGGAACTGCATGACGATCGCGCCTGCGCCGACAGCGGATACAAAAGCGAAACTGGAGTGGATCGAGCGCGGGCAGTACTACAACTGGTTCCGCATCTTCTTGTACGACGACGCCTGGCCGCGCATTCTGGAGATCCGCGCCGACGCGCTAGGAACGGTCGCGGCCATCGTACACCTACAAAACCGCACACCTTCTGAGAACATCGTCGTCATGGCCCCGCGGTTCGGCTGGGATATTCGTTCGGCTCACCCAGCCTCTCTAGAAGGGTCGCTATCGAAAACCGGTTCTTCCCAAAACAAACACAGCTTCGAAGACGGCCAACCGGTCCAGATCAAGGCCAAGGACCGCGTGCTTTCGTTCCCGGCCGCACCGTACACCCGTCGCGGCTCGCTGAGCCTCGCTAGGTATCCGACCGCATCTATTGCTGAGTATTACCGTTGCGGTGAAGAAGAGACCGTCCCGCACCAATCCAGCGCTTGGAGACAAGCGGGCTTGGTCATCTCGCCGACGGACCAAGCGCCATGGAATCGGTTCTACCAACCGCCTCATCGCGTTTCGATCCAGCCAGAGTATTTCGACGCGCTCTATGCCATGGGTGAACGCGCCGATCTCGCCGCTTGGCCGGTGCTGGATGCACTTGAGAAGGTGCATCGCAACGCCATCGTTCAGTCGGCCACTGTCGGTGACGATGCCGGGAACGTGACCGCCTATTCCGATACTGGCAAGGCGTCGCTGTACGGGATGAATCGGCTCAACCACTGCCCAGCCATCTTCGAGGATGCCTATCGCAAAAGTGACGCGCGTCTGCTCGAAACGGCCATCCAATGGTGCAACAGTTTCTACGACCTTTCGATCTGGTGGGGTGAGGACGAAACCTTCGGCGGCACGCGCTACAACAGCGCCAAAGCGGCGGGAAAGACCGTTGAGGACGCCACCACCGGGTTCATGTGGAGAACCAACTTCGCTTCGAATTTCTGCACCAAGGGTTACGACTCCTTTTTCTATGCCTATGAAGAGACCGGCGATCCGCGGATGGCGGTGGCTCTACGCTCACAACTCGCCTATGCCCGTGAGTTCGTTCACACCGACCGAGGCGAATGCCGCAACATCGGCGACGTTTTGGATTTCCATCGATTGGCGCGCTTCACCGGGGATCCGTCGTTAAGGAATGAGGCTATGCGGCTCTTTCGCCAGCTCCGCACCAAACTCTCCGACGGCGACCTATTCAGTCAGGGCGGAAAACCCATCGTCCCCGCGCCACCTTTTATGAATGACGACCAGATCGGCTACAAGCATCCTTTCGCCAAGCCCTACATTATCGGCTATGGCCTCGCGGGCTTGCCCGCGCTCGCGGCCGATGAACCCGACGAACCCAAGTTGGCCGAAGTCGTACGTGCCGTCGCCGATTTCCAGGCCGAGTCACAGGACCCCTTGGGCGGATGGCGCTATCCACATCCCAACTCGACAAACATCATTCTCTCTCAGAGTCTCGAGCACGCGGCGCAGCTCTGTCGCGCTATCGCATTCCTCGAAGGGCAAAACCAACCCGTCGATAACCTCCTCGACGCGGTCGAGCGTATGCTACGTAGCCGGGTTTTGGTGTGGCGAAAAACAGGCAGAATCCTCTCGGGGCTTCAAGGCTGGGAGTTCGCCACAGGCAAGGCGAAGAACAACGATGATATTCATGCGTTGTACGCAACGCCCGAAGAGCGCGACGCCTCCAAGGATTACAGCGAGGGTGCCATCGGCCTTGGCAGCGCGCCACCTGAAGGACTGGTCTATTTCTCGAAGGTCTTGGATTTCTATCTAGAGCGCCGTCCCGCCGAACGGCTTTTTCACGCCGGGCCTGAACTGGAGACCGTCCTGGGGCGGGTTGAGGATCGGCGAATACGTTTAATCCCGGAGGAGAGTGGATCGTTTCTGCGCATGGAGCGGCCCGAATCCAGTTCCATCGGGTTCACGCTCTGGGCCCCCGAATGGGTCACCTTCCCAAAACTGGGCTACGGGCCCGACGAACTCGGGGGGATGGAACTCGACTGGCACAAGGACGAAAAAACCGGTGCGGTTTCGTACGTCATCGACCGGCCGGAGACGAAATTCTCGGCCCTCTTTATCCCGTCCATCGACACCGTCGACTGCTACTACACCGTCCAACCCAAATCGGAGGCAGACCTTCCTTCCCATTGGGGTACCGGTCCTTGTCTCCAGCTCAAATCCGGGGATTTCGAAGGCGACGACGCGGAGTTGATGACACGGATTCACTATCGCTCGAACGGCGAATGGATCGCCTTGAGTGATGTCGCCGGGGGAAACAGCCGTAACGTCCAGTACATCAAAGGCCACGCCTCGCCCGAGATGACGGGCGGAATGAAGGAGTCCGGCTGGAGGACCATCCAAACCGCCCGTCCCGACAGCCCTCTGATCGCCGCGATAAGCCGCGATGGAAACTGGCTAGCCGCAACCGCCGCCGAACACTCCACGTCGATCTACAACAACGCCAACGCCTCTCACCGCTGCCTTCATTCACAGGGCTCGATGCCGTTGCGCAAAGAGGGGCCGTCGACCCTTCGCGTACGGGTCTATCTATTCAAAGGCACTCTCGATGAACTACAACAGCGCTACCGGAATGATGTGGCAAACTGGGCGGCCTCCCCACCCGTGCCCATGCGCAACGACTCGGACGTGATTCGCTACGGCATGTCGAAACGTCTTCCACGTCTCCGCGAGCCTCGCGGCGGCGAACTGGACTTCCCTCTGGCATACGATCCCCAGGGAGAGCTCTCGTTCGACACCTGGCGCGAGCGCGCCCGCGCGAAGTATCTTGAATCTCTTCTAACACCTCCCACGAACGCTCCGTTCGAGCCCGCGCTCGTGGCAACGGAGGACCGGGGAACCTACACCGCGCGAAAGATCGTCTTCAACATCTCCGCGTATGAACGCGTACCCGCGTATATCTTGACCCCGAAAGGGGAAGGGCCGTTCCCGGCGATTGTGGCGCTCCACGGTCACGGGGCGCATTTCTCGATTGGTAAGGAGAAGGTGATTCGTCCGTTTGGTGAATCCGCCGAGCGAGTCGAAGACGCTCAGGCCTGGGTCGAGCAATGTTACGGGGGGCGTTTCATCGGCGACGAGCTCGCCAAGCGTGGCTACGTAGTCTTCTCCATGGACGCGTTGTTCTGGGGAGACCGAGGGCGACAGGAGGGTGTGGAATACACCGCGCAACAGCTCTTGGCGGCAAACATGCTTCAGCTGGGCCTATCCTGGGCGGGTACAATTGTCTGGAACGATATACGTAGCGCGGAATTCGTCGCCGGGCTACCGGAAGTCGATCCCGCGCGGATCGGAGCCGTCGGTCTCTCGATGGGTTCGAATCGCACGTGGCATCTCTGCGCGGCCACGGACCGCGTCAAGATCGGGGCGGCGATATGCTGGATGGGCACGACAGCCGTCTTGACAGCGCCCGGGAACAACCAAACCACGGGACAGTCCGCCTTTTCGATGACGCACCCCGGGTTACGTAACCGACTCGACTATCCCGACGTGGCGTCGATCGCCTGCCCCAAACCGATGCTCTTTTTCCAAGGCGACCGGGATCCGCTCTTCCCTATCCCTGGAGTCGAGGCCGCGTTCGAGAAGATGCGTACCGTCTGGAGTTCCCAAGCGGTTGAGGATCGGCTAAACGCGAAAATCTGGCCCGTGCCCCATGTCTTTAACCGCGCCATGCAGGACGAAGCCTTCGCCTGGTTCGATGGGTATCTCCAACCTCGCCCGTGATTCGCGCACAGACCTTCCCGTACGTGTTATCATCGCTCCCATCCAGGTCTCTGATTGCAGCGCGCCTGTGAAGAGCTGCAGAAAGTGGAGAACTTTGATGCGTCAATTCCTACGTAGTTCGCTTGTCGTGGCGATCGGGTTGAGTGTTTCGGCG
>CAYTDF010000204.1:0-8096 GCA_964436365.1 uncultured bacterium
AGATCCGAGCCCGCCGCCCGTCTCAGGACTACCTGCTCGTTGAAGCGTGTGCCAGTATCGCTCGGATTCTGGAAAAACGTGGCCCGACGAGAGCGGAACGAAGAGAGATTTCGCGTCTCCGGGGATTGATCGCCGAAGAAAGCGCGCGGAGACGGGCGATGAGCCCTGTCATTGTTCCACTCGAACCTTCATTGAGTTACGCGGATCTGATCGATGAGAATGCTTGCGTGGTTTTCGACTTGGACGGCGACAACATTCCCTCCTTGTGGCCGTGGGTGACCGATAAGGCTGGGATTCTGGCCTGGGACCCGAAGGGCGAAGGCCGTATCGAGTCCGGGCTGCGTCTGTTCGGTAATACGACCTGGTAGTTCTTCTGGGGCAATGGCTATCAGCCGCTTCAGTTTCTCGATGACGATCTCGACGGTTGGCTGAGCGGGGAAGAACTCGAGGGTATCTGCCTATGGCGCGACGCGGATGGAAACGCCGTCTCCGATGCGGGAGAGGTGAAGCCCGTGGCAGAGCACGGTATCGAACGGATCGCGGTTAAGCCAACCGACAGCTGGCGCGGCATGCCGAGCAACGCCGAAGGGATCGTGCTGAGCGACGGTTCCCGCTTGCCGTCGCTGGATTGGATGCCGACACGAATCGGCGACGCCCCGGAAGACTCCCGATAGACAAAAAAAAGAGGGCGGACCTTTTGGGCCCGCCCTTTTGAGATACCAATTGAAGTAACGGTTTACGACTTAGTAGCCGCCACCGGGACCGGGCGCTGCGGGAGGGGCTTCCTCTTCAGGAAGTTCCGTGATGAGCGCTTCGGTGGTCAGCATCAGACCGGCGATGGACGAGGCGTTCTGCAGCGCACTGCGAGTCACCTTCGTCGGATCGATAACACCGGCTTTGACCAGGTCTTCGTATTCGCCCGTGGCGACATTGTAGCCTGTACTGCCTTTACTGTTGCGAAGCTTCTCGACAATAACCGAGCCTTCGACACCGGCGTTTTCGGTCAGCTGGCGAATCGGCTCTTCGAGCGCACGGCGAACGATTTTCACGCCGAGCTGCTGATCCGGATCGTCGAGTTCGAGCTTGTCCAGAACGCTCTGGGCGCGCAGAAGAGCGACACCGCCGCCGGGGACAATCCCCTCTTCCACCGCAGCGCGGGTGGCGTGAAGGGCGTCTTCGACGCGGGCTTTCTTCTCTTTCATCTCGGTCTCGGTTGCGGCTCCAACGTTGATCACAGCCACACCGCCCGCGAGTTTCGCCAGACGTTCCTGGAGTTTCTCACGGTCGTAATCCGAGGTGGTCTCTTCGATCTGAGCGCGGATCTGTTGAATCCGGCCTTTGATGTCGGCCTTGGTTCCGCCACCTTCGACGAGGATGGTGTTGTCCTTGTCGATGCTGATGCGTTTGGCTGTACCGAGATCCTCGAGTGTCACGCCTTCCAGCTTGAGACCCAAATCCTCAGTGATGCACTTACCGCCGGTCAGAATCGCGATGTCTTCGAGCATGGCCTTGCGGCGGTCGCCGAATCCAGGGGCTTTGACTGAGCAGCAGCGGAGGGTTTTGCGGATATTGTTGACAACGAGTGTCGCCAACGCTTCGCCTTCGACATCCTCGGCAATGATCAAGATCGGTTTGCCGGACTGGGCGACTTTCTCCAGAAGCGGAAGGAGATCCTTCATGCTGGAGATTTTCTTTTCGTGGATCAGAATGTAGGCGTCTTCGAGTTCCGCCTCCAAAGTCTGAGGATCGGTGGCGAAGTACGGCGAGAGGTAACCCTTGTCGAACTGCATACCTTCGACAACGTCCAGAGTCGTTTCGAGGCTTTTGGCCTCTTCGACTGTGATCACGCCGTCTTTGCCGACCTTGTCCATGGCCTCGGCGATGATGTCGCCGATTTCGGTCTCGCTGTTGGCGGAAATGGAAGCCACCTGAGCGATCTCGTCACGATCCTTAACCTTGCGCGAAATCGTACCGAGCTTCTCGACCACCGCGTCGACAGCCTTCAGGATGCCGCGCTGAATGGCGATTGGCGAGGAACCCGCCGTGACGCTCTTCAGACCTTCGCGGAAAATCGCTTCGGTCAGGACCGTGGCGGTTGTGGTACCGTCACCGGCGATATCGCTTGTCTTGCTGGCGACTTCACGCACCATCTGGGCGCCCATGTTCTCATAGGGGTCTTCCAGCGTGATCTCTTTGGCAACCGTGACGCCGTCTTTTGTGATCGTGGGCGAGCCCCACTTCTTGTCGAGGACGACGTTTCGTCCCTTCGGGCCCAATGTCACTTTCACGGCCTTGGAAAGTGTCTGGACGCCGCGGAGGATTGCCCCACGGGCATCCTCATCGAATATGAGCTGTTTCGCAGCCATCGCTTGCGCTCCTCCTCATGAAACGTAGTTGTTGTGATAAAGAATCTTTGGGTCGGAAGGGGAAATTAGCCGAGAATGGCCAGAACATCGTCCTCACGCATGATGAGGTGTTCTACGCCATCGATCTTGACTTCCGTTCCGCCGTACTTGCTGATGAGAACGCGGTCGCCTTTTTTGACTTCCAAGGCAATCCGGTCGCCATCGTCATTGACCTTACCGGGCCCAACGGCCACGATTTCTGCTTCTTGCGGTTTCTCCTTAGCGGAGTCGGGAATAAACAGACTTCCCTGTTTCTCAACGTCTAGCTCCACCCTCTTAACGAGGATGCGATCCGCGAGCGGTTTGACTGCCATCGCGGGCCCTCCTTTCACTTGGGCACAGATTGATTGTCCACTAATCTACTCGGCGGTACGCAACGTCAGTGCCAGGATGGCTGATTCGGATTCCTGTTTCTAAGTTATTTCTTATCAGCTACTTACAGAGGTGGCGGCGCGAACCGGCCGGTGTCGCCTCTGTCGCATAGGGCCAAGGTGGCAACGCAACCGGCCGCGCTTGTGCCAGAATGAATCACCATTCGGTCGCTTTTTGACGGGAATGCCTGATGGATACGCCGTCCCCCGCTTCACCACGTGACACTTTCTCCGGCCGCCTCGGCCCCCGGGGCGGTCTGGTTCTTCTATTCCTGACTCTCTCCCCCTCCGTCTGGGGACAGCCTCGCTGTGAGGGAACGGTCCTGTGCCAGGGGCTGCCTGTGAACTACGTCTGGGTGGGGGCGTCTGACGGGGACGAGCTCATCACCTGGTCGTGGACAGACAACACCGGCCATTTTGGCCTCACCGACATCCCCGGGGGGGCCTACGAACTGGAGTTCAAACCTGATTCCGAGGGTTTCGCCCCACTCACCATGACGGTCGACATCCCCGGACAAGGGCCTTCAATCCAGCTGGGAGCGGTCTCGCTCGAGAGCCGGACCGAGCGCCCGCTTCAACTCGGCAGTATCGTGGGGCGCGCCGTGAGTCGACCGGGGGCGGGACGGCTCCCGGGGGGAAGAGTCGAACTCTGGTCGGAGGGGATGCGTTGGGGAAGGACTATGACCGAAGATCGCGAATGGCGGATGCTCGACCTGCTGCTCCCTATCGGCCCTGTCGATATTGTCGCGACCGATCGGTTTGGGCTCTTTGCGCCCGACCGCCGAGCCGTTGAGATCGAACCCGGCCAAGCTGTCCCACCGCTCGAACTTGTCTGCACGCTACGTTGGTGGGTCGTTCCCGCCTTTTTCCTGATCCTGGCACTACCGGCCATGCAAGAGCTGATCCGTCGGCGATTACGCCGTCGCGCGGCAAGAAAAGAGGTCGTGGCATGACTGGGATATCGACCACGGTCTTGTTCTTCGGCCTGCTCGCTTACGCGCTAGCCTCGCTGGCTTTGGCGGTTTGGACTGTCAAACGGCCCGCTGCTGCGGCGGGCTTGATGGCGGCGGTCACGCCGCTTGAGAAACTCTCAGTCTACAAGGGACTCACCGTCAAACCGTTCCTGGTTCTACTTCCCGGGGCCTTGCTGGCAGCCGTGGGGCGTGGCGACTATCACCTCCGCGTCAACCGTTTCGAAGGCTTGCTGGCCGCAATCATGGCTGCCGCTCTCGTCTCTCTGATCGGGGCGATCGATCCATGGCGGGGATTTCGAATGTGGGTGCAGTTCGGCTTTCTGGCCGTGCTCGCTATCGCAACGGCAAGGCTCATCACCAATCGAGACGAAGTCCGGATCTACTTTCGCTGGTTTCTCGGGGGGAGCGCATTGGCCGTGGTGTACGGTTTGGTGCAGTTTGGCGGCTTCTTGGTGGGGAAGGACGGTCATCTGCTTCTCGAACTGGCCCGCCGCAACCCAACCTTGCCACAAATGCTGGTCGAGCCGGGCTCGGTTACGCTCTTTGAGGGGCAGCGTATGGTGCGGCTCTCCTCCTTCTTCTTCGATTGGAACATCTACGGAACGTACCTCGTCGGGGTCGGTGCCTTGCTGGTGGCCCGAGCGGGGGCCAGGCTCCGCACGGATTCACTGACAATTCCTGCGCTCTATGCCCTGATGGCGGTGGGGCTTTCGTGGTTTCTCACGTTTTCCAGGAGTGCCTGGCTTGGCGGATTCGCGGCGCTTTTGATCTTGTGGTGGTTGAGATCCGGCGTGGGGGCGGTTCTCATGCGCTACGGTTCCATCGTACTCGCACCTCTCGCCGCCCTTTTCCTCCTCCGCTTCAATGTGTTTCAGGTCGTCGCCGCACGATGGAATGCCAGCCTGGCTGGGGAGCGGTCCATCGTCGAGCACGCCACCTACGGCTGGGCTGCCCTGGAGATGATGCTAGAGCATCCACTTCTCGGCATCGGGCTTCACAACTTCGCGCCTGCCTATCAAGCCGGAATCGATCCCTACCAGCCTGGAGCCACCGCCCATTCGAGTTTCCTGTCGCTGGCGGCCGAGATGGGGCTCATTGGGGTCGTGCTCTTCGTATGGCTCCTCTTTGAAGTTCTGTCGAAAGCGCGCAGCGCCAGTCTGGTCTGTCCCCCGGATTCCGAGGGCAGCTGGCAGCTGGCAGGGTTGCAGGCCGCTCTCATAGGGTTCGCCGTGGCATCTGTCTTCTATCATCTCTACACGCAGCCTTTCGTGTGGGCGCTACTCGGAGCGGCGTGGGCTCTGGGCAGGGTCTATGGTGAGGATCGCGACCCTGTGGGATGAGGCGTACGGTTACCCCGGGCAGAGGAAACAGACCCGGCTGTGTGCTACAATTGTCCGTGAGTTTCCCTCGTCAGCGCGCGAAGTGGCTGCGAGGTTGGGCGCAAAGGAATTTGGTGAACCGGGAGCGTTTGCTGGGAGAGACGTGAGATGTTGTTTGCTTGTTCTATACGTCAGCGCGCACGAAGTGCCCGCGGGCTCGGGCGGACGTGTGACTGAACAGGGAGTGTTGATTGGGAGAACATGAGATGTTGTTTCGGCCTCATCCGAGCGTTCAGATTGGGTTGTTGATTGTAGGGATGCTGGTGCTCTCTTTTATGGTTATGTTGTCAGCGGTCCCCACGGGCGATGGGTGGCGTATGCCGTCTTGGATGTTTCGGTTGCTTATTGGGGGCTACGTCGTTGTCTATGGCTATTGGATCATCGATTTGCTGATCACGTCGGATAAGCGTGGCCCGGGGGATGTGTTGCGAGGCCGCATTGTCATGATGGTCGTCCTGACAACCATTATCTTTGTCTATTCAGTGTACTGGTACGGAGCCCGGCCGCTGCCTGCCTTGTCATGGTCGTTGCTCATCGGATGCGGTTGCCCACTTACCGCCTATACTGCCCTGGGCTGGCAGAGCCGAGCCGCGCGTCTCAAACCCAATGAAGCCGAACTTGAGGCGGCCAAAAGCCCTGAGGCCAAGCGTTTTCTTGCCCGGTTTCCCACAGCGAAAGCCTATGCTTACGGTCTTTCGGTTGCCGAGTCGAACCGCGTCCATGTCGCTTACCACTATCGCGAGCGGTTGCCTGTGAACCGGAAGGTCCACGTCGATTACTGCATGGACGTCCCCATTGATATGACACTCGGTCGAGTATTCGGCGGCACCGAAAGGCTTGTCTGTTACCTATACGCCGAAGGGGAGACCGGGGCGCTTTTAGGGTTCTTACCCACCGCCAACATCGGCCGGGTCTTGGATGTCGGGTTTTCGAAAGAGGAACTTGAGGATGCCTACGTGGAAGCCACGGATAACGAGGCCGACTGGCCTGTGTTGGGTGATCTTCCGCTACTTGTTCACAAATTCTCCGGCAAGCATTACCGGGTCCGCTAGGAGTGTGTCGGAGAGCTGGCGTTTGGTGCTCCAAAACCGATTCAGATCCTCCTGTTCCCGTGATCCCCGAGTGAAATTGAGCCACAAAGCTCAGTCTTGCATCGAGGGGCACGGGGTTCTCGTCACACTCCCGGTGCCTCTTTTGGGAGGATTGCCCAGTAAGGCGCACGAAGTTCTCCTTCTGACCTGGTGACCGGCGTTTTCCAATCGGACACATTTTTTGGGTGAGACTCTAACCCTTCTGCGGCTCGCGGGGGTGCGGTATTCTCAGCTTTTATCCCAGGAGTCTATGGAAAAATCATGTTTCAACGCGGTATCTACATCTCAGTTTTTCTCTCTTGCCTACTTGTGTTGGCCTCCACAGCGACTTGGAGTGCCGACTTCACGATTTACGCGTCCGGCCTGACCCGTGGCCACCTCGAACGTTGCGGGTGTGCGGCGCGGCAGACCGGGGGTATGGAGGCCCGAGCGGGTTTTCTGGCTCAGGAACCCGTCCAAGCCCAGGCCCCTGCGAGCAACACGCGCACCCGTGGCCGCAACAGACGCAGGGCTATCTCCACCGGCCCGGCAGGGCATCTGTTGTTTGACACGGGGCGGTTCCTCAACTCCGGCCGTGACGAGATCGATTGGGCCATTAATGAAACCATGGTCAAATCCATGTCCAGTTTAGGGTACGCGGCTGTGACGCTCGGACATGAGGAGTTGCGGACACCTCTGGATAAGCTGATTCCCCTTCTCGGATCCGCCAGTTTTCCCATTTTGGCCGCCAACCTGAAGATGACCGGTGGTGGCGCGTCCGCACCGTGGAAAGAGTTCATGGTACTCGAACGCGGCGGGAAGAAGATCACCGTGGTGGGGATCGTCCCCGCGATGACGCAAGCCAGCAAACTGGCCGAGGGATTGGAAGTCGAACCGTTCTCGAAGTGGACACCTGATCGGCTCGTGCGCTTGATTGGGCAAGAGGTCGATTTCATCGTGCTTTTGACGCAGGAGTCGGCTCGTTCCATGGAAACCTGGCTGACCAAAGCCGCCACCGTGAAAGCCCCGATCCTGGCCTTCACGCCGCAAGCGAGTCCGAACTGCAAACCGGTTGATGTTCATTGTATCGTGGGGATCCGCTCGCAGGGCAAGTATCTGGCCAAGGTCGAGGTGGATCTGGAGCAGTACAATCCGGTTGCCACGGCAAGGCTCATTTCGTTGGTGCCTGAAACCTACAAGGATGCCGGAATGCACCAGCTTCTCGATGGTTTCTACCAACAAGCGGCGGCAGGAGACCTCGCCCCGAAGAAGAAACCCGCTCTCATGGACCTACCGGAAGAGAAGCGTGAGAACGATGGCTACGTGGGGGCTGAGGGCTGCAAGGACTGTCACCAGGATGCGTACGCGACCTGGGCTCGCACTCCGCACAAGAGAGCGTTCTTGACTCTCCTCGGAAACCAACGTTATTTCGTGCCCGACTGTGTGAACTGCCACTCGACCGGGTATGGGCACGACGAAGGTTTCGAGCGCTTCACCACCACCGAGAACCTCGCGGGAGTGCAGTGCGAGACATGCCACGGTCCAGGCAAACTCCACAGCGCCGACCCGGAAAACGCGAAACTGCGTGTCAAGATCGGCAAGGAACTCTGTGTTCAGTGCCACGACCAAGAGAACAGTCCCGGGTTCGAGGCGCGGTTTGAGAACGCTTGGAAACGTGTTCAGCACGCGAGCAACAAGCTGACCGTCCCCCGGCCGGCCATCATCGCCGTCGCCGAACAGCCGGAACTTGCCCCTGGGCTCGATACTGAGACCGGCACCGCGATCCCCGGTATTCGCCGCCGGGGGGGGCGAAACCGCCGCGTGAATGAGACCTCCACCGCGCAGCCTTCGTTGCCTAGCGCCCGCGACCGGATCCGGAGTATTCGTTCCGGGGCCG
>CAYTDF010000205.1:0-8084 GCA_964436365.1 uncultured bacterium
TTCCCCGCCACTTTCTCGGAAGGAGATCATCACCATGAAACACGCTACCCTAGTCACCTTCTCCATCTTGCTCGCGGTGCCCTGCACAGGCGAAGATATCGTCGATACGCCGTCGTTGACGCTCAAGGAATATGCAATTTTCTCTGTGGACATTTCGGCGAACGCTGAGAAGATCTTGGCATCAGGTATAGGGCCGAACACGTTGATCTGGGATAGCCATACGGGCGAGTACACAGGCGTCTTCAAGAATCTGAACGGTGTTCGTTGGAACCGTTTCTCGCCAGACGGCGAACGCATTCTCTGTTCGTACTATGGCGGTTACCACGGACCGACAGGCAACGGGTTGTGGGATATCGAAACCGGCGAACTCCTGCACACATTCGACTACACTGTCCCGCCTCAGGTTAACGGCCCTCTCGCTTTGTTCACTCCAGACGGACAGACAATCGTCACGGCGTGCGACCACCGAGGATGGTGGGAGAGCCAGCAACCGCAGGGCCAGGAACCGCCTCCGCAGTTCCAACTATGGGACGCGGAGTCGTTTAAGCACGTACGGACTGTTCCTAGCTCCGTACATGAGACCAGCAGGCGCTGGGCTAAGAGTATGCAGTTCACCAAAGACGGCCACCGAGCATTGCTGGTCTTCGAGTACGACTCCGGACATCGTCTCGCGCCTACGTATACCGGCTCGGAAGTTTGGGATACGGTGAACTGGGTTCCCATTCGAAAAGACGGCGACAAATGGGCCTCCTCGTTCTCACCTGACGAGACGCAGTACGTCTGTGTTAACCGTCCGTCTGAGGGGGGCTGGCGCACTCCCCTAATCCGTTCCACGGAGACGGGGGAAGCCGTTCGTCGAATCGAAACGGGCCATCTTTTCAGGTCCATCATGAAAGCGATCTACTCCCCGGACGGTCGATTCATACTCTGTGCACACGATGCAACCGCCAGACCGGATCTGTGGATCGCGACACTAAGCCTGTGGGATGCGGAAAGCGGCGAGCATCTGCGGACTTTCATCGGTGGCCGCGCGAGCGCACCCGACATCGCTTTCTTCCCGGATGGACGGCGGTTCATTTCCGTGGGCTACGACGGCGTCGGCAAGATATGGGACATCAGCGACCTGGTGCAATCCGACGTCGGCAAAGAGGCGGAGGAGTACTGAGGCGTC
This sequence comes from uncultured bacterium, assembly GCA_964436365.1. Classification (GTDB taxonomy): domain Bacteria; phylum Hinthialibacterota; class Hinthialibacteria; order Hinthialibacterales; genus CAYTDF01. The sequence goes on from CAYTDF010000205.1 coordinate 1,172, forward strand.
GAAACAGCTGGGAGTTAGATCGTGTCGCGGTTCGCTGTGGCATGGATTCCCCGCCACATCTTCGGAAGGAGATCATCACCATGAAACACGCTACCCTAGTCACCTTCTCCATCCTGCTCGCGATCCCATGCACAGGCGAAGATATCGTCGACACGCCGTCGTTGACGCTTGAGGGATACGCATATGGGTCCGTCGACATTTCAGCGAACGGGGAAAGAATTCTGGCACCGAGTACAGGCTGGACTGCGCGCCTTTGGGATAGCCACACCGGGGAGTGTGTGGGCGTCTTCCAGCTCCCAAGCTATGGGTGGAACCGTTTCTCACCAGACGGCCAGCGCATTCTCTGTTCGTACGACGGCGGTTCCAACGGGCCAAGAGGCAACGGGTTGTGGGACATCGAAACCGGTGAACTCCTGCACACATTCGACGGCACGGTCACGCCTCAGGTTAGCGGAACCCTCGCTCTATTCACTCCAGACGGAAAGACAATCGTCACGACCTGCGACGTCAAGGGGTGCGCACAGGGCGAGGAACCGCCACCACAGTTCCATCTATGGAACGCGACAACGTTTGAACACGTACGGACCGTCCCCTGCCCTGGGGATGAGACCAGGATACGCTGGACGAGAAGTATGCAGTTCTCCAAAGACGGCCGCCGAGCATTACTGGTATTTGAGTTCGCCCGCTTAAATCCTCGCGACCCTAACTATTATGGCACGGAAGTTTGGGATACGGTGAACTGGGTTCGCATTCGGGCAGACCACGACAAGTGGGCCTCCTCGTTCTCACCCGACGGGGCGCGTTACGTCTGTATCAACACCCCGTACGCGGGCCGGCGCAGTCCCTTGATCCGTTCCACGGAAACCGGTGAAGCCGTACGTCGAATCGAAACGGGGGAGCTTTTCAGGTACACGACGAAGGCGATCTACTCCCCGGACGGCCGATTCATCCTCTGCACACACTCTGCTGCAAAGACAGAAAGCCTGTGGGATGCGGAAAGCGGCCAGCATCTGCGGAGTTTCATCGGTGGCGGCGCGGGCGCGTACGACATCGCTTTCTTCCCGGATGGACGGCGGTTCATTTCCGTGGGCTACGACGGTATCGGCAGGGTCTGGGACATCAGCGATCTAGTCCAATCCACCGTCGGCAAAGAGGCGGGAGAGTATTGAGCGTTCAATACGACTGGGAGAACAATCATGTCTATAGGAATACTCAAGAGAAATGTCCGGTACACCCCTCCCGTGTTCCCCAGTGGCCGAGCCTAGCGAGGTTCATTGATTTCAAGAAAGAAACACCGCGGGGGGCACGGATATCTCGACGCACTTCCAGCGATTCTATGGATTCTGCAAAACGCTACAACACTCGGGTGTGGAGGAGACCAGGGTTCGGCAAACGCCTCTGTTGATGATCGCACCTGGCATATCCACACGAGGCTTGGCCAGCGCTTGACGCCGCGTTTCCCGAAGGATCGCCAGCATGGCCTGGTAGCCTGGTGCCTTCGTATTGTCGAAGCTCACGACCGCGTGGCCCTGCGGGTTTGGGGGCGCGATTTTGTTCGGTTTCTGGACATCGGGAGGTTGTTGCGCCTGCGTGATCAGGGGAAGCGTCGTTCGCGCCTTGCGCGCCCGGCACCACGCCAATCCGTAACCCGCTCCGCTCTCCGCCAAGGGTGCACGCAGAATCCGGCTCATTTCGGGTCGACGCAGATTGACCCAATCGCTACCCACGCTCGCCTCGTGGCAATCCGTACATCCGGCCTTCGTCATTTCTGCCACCAGCGGTTCCCTCGCCGCCAGAATCGCGTCACAGGTCGGGTACTCGCTCCAATCCCAGGTTCCGTAGTAGTTACTATTGGTGTCCATCCAAGCCAAGATCAGTTCGCGTTCACTCCTCTTCAAATCGGGGATACGGCCCTCATGGCCATCGATCAGGAGTTCCGCCAGCGGTGACGCGCCCGAGCCAATCGTACGGGGCGCGAGCAGCTCGGAAGTATGAGTGCTGCTGTTGTGGCAGTTCAGAAAACCCGTAAGCGTATTCTTGATGAGTGTTTCATAGCTGACGTTAAACGCCCAAGTCCAGCCGCCAGAAAGATCGATCCCCGCCGCGATTCCCTTCTCTCCGCCGTGGCAGCTTACACAGTTACGGTCCAGAATCGGCTGCACCATCGTAGGGTAATCCAGAAACCCGGTTCCCCATGATTCCGGTTCGGGGTGGGCGGGCGGCTCCAGCTGAGCCATCGCTTGTTGTCGATTCGGGGGGGCTTCCATCTTGCTCTCATGGCAACCGATACAGGTCCGCGTCACACCGGGAACGGCTTGCACGAAGGTCCGCATGCGCTGAACCTCGCGCCTCTTACCGTCGAGGGCCTCAAAGTACAACGCACGGCCTGCCGGGGCTTCGAAGTAAGCGGAACCGTCCGCGTGCACAGGAACCACACCCAACACATTCTTGATCACATACGAACCCTGCCAGCTGACCGGAAACGCCTGGTTCCAAACTCGTTTCGTGCTGATCGGTGAACCGCTCACCCGGGCGGTCTCTTCCACGATCCGCAGCTGTTTGACCTCACCCCGCCGAACGCCGCGCAGGCCCCGATAGATGTCCTGCACGATAAACCGCGCGGGCTCGTCCTGTTTGTAGACTGCCGGGATAGTCTTGGGTTTAGGCCGCGTCTTGACGAGCATCGGCGAATAGCACGAGATATCCGGTTCGGAATGAACGAGTTGGCGTTTGCCATCGCGTCGAACGAGCTGAATCGTACCATGCGGACCTTCGGCGTTATCACTGATCAGAATCAGGTCATTCGTCACAGCCCAGGGATCGCTCGGACCTTTTTGAAGCCCCTGATCCATCTCGGTGGCGTACTGCGGGGTAAAGTTCGCGATCGCCGCAAGGCTGTTCTTACCCTGACGGGGATCGATCATGGCGATCGCGCCCACCGCTTGACCGTTATGGGGGGTCAGCGACGAGACGATCCGTTCCGTGCCGGGAACCGGACGGGCATCCAGCAGCGCGGTCGGTTTCGCAAGATTGTTCGCGAAGAACGCGGTCTCGTTCGTCCCGTCGGGATGGATCGTCCAAAGGCTCTGCATATACAGGGCCGTCTTGTCAACGTATTCCCACCGGCCGAAAAGAATTCGCCCGTCGTCGAGTACCGCCGGATCGAACTCATTCACGTTGTTTACGGAGAGGCATCGGATGCCGGTCCCATCCGCGTTCATCACGTGGAGTGTATCGACTTCGGAATTGAAGCATGGAACGATCGCACCTTGCCGGGTAGAGGTAAATGCGATGCGTCCGTCGGGCAGGTAGCAGGGCGTGATATCGTGGTGTCCCAATCCCAGACGTCCGGCGGCGCGCTCTTGTCGGCAATCGCAGCCGGGGTCGGTCAACCTTCGCAGGCCTCGCCCGTCGATACCGATTTCGTAAAGACTCGTATTACCGTTCTCTTCACCCTTAAAGGCAAACAGTACCCGCGTGGCGTCCCAAGACAACTCTGGATCGCGATAGACCCCGACCCCCAGCGTCTCCGGTGTGGTGGGATCGATCACCGCACGGATCACCTGTGCCTCAAGCGAAGCGGAGGGGTTTTCGAGAACATAGATACCGCCTCCCGGGTGCCAGGTGTAGTAGTCGTCATAGATGTGTCCCGCGAAATAGGGATGCCGTTTCACGAAAAGAAGTGGGGCGTCGAGAGCATCGAGGTCGATCTCTTCGGCAGCCTCAGCGCCAAGAGCCGTGACAAAGGCCGCGAGAATCAAGCAGCAGAATGGAAAGCATGGAATGTGGAGTCGAGTCTTCATGAGTCTTATCGTGATATGCAGTGTTCGCGCCTTTCCGTCGGGTGCAGAGTTTCGGTAGGCATAAGGGTAATCATGAGCATAACCGATTCGCCTTGCGGGAGACATACCCTACCGTAAGTTGATGAAAGAGATTCCGTCGAACAATCAACCGGGGGCTTGGTAAAGAGTTCGAAAACGAGCGCCTTTGTCGGCGAGATCTTCGAGCGCACCGGGACGCAATGTCAAGAAGCGCGAACGATGCAAAATGACTTCCGGCGATTCAGGGGGAGGGATTGTGGCGGAGAGCGTCCCCGTTTGAGGCACAGATACACGTGCCACGATCCCGTTACCGTTCCGGTCCGTATTCGCGACGGGAGGGTCGAGCGGAAGCCTTCGGCGGTCGCGGCGCGCGGCGATAAGAATCGGAACCGCAAGAGGGCGCACACAGCGGGTTGACAGCACGATGAGATGTTCCCCGCCCAGCTGTAGTTCCATATCCACATCGAGGCTATAGGTCTGCCGTTCGCCGCTCCTCACATCCACAGGTTCGTAAATCCAGAGACCCAACACCGGACCCCCCGTATGAATCCGAAATCCACGCGGCCAGGGCACAAGTTGGTCTCGTCCGTATTCGTTGTAATCGTCGCTCACACTGACATCGTCCGACTGGCCGAGTGAGAACACAAACTCGATGCGCCTTGGCTCCTGGACGACCGGTTCAAACGAAAGCAGCGTCAGCGTGTCCAGCATCGTCTGATCGCTCGCAACCGAGAGCCGCCAATCGGACCACGTCTCCGGCCCGGCAGCGGCGGTCGTGCGCCAACAGCCAGCGATCGTCTCCCGCGGTTTCCCCGCCTCCCGGCTGCGCGAACCGTAGTACGTGAGCAGAAACGGGACCTCCTGCGGGGGAAAGAACGTTCCCGACTGCGAGCCCACGGCGACCGTCGAATCGACACGCAGACGGCGGCGCAGCGGCCAGGGGGAATGCCGCGTCTGGTGCGGATGATCCGAGACCACTTCGTATGCCGACGGGCGCTTCCAGCAAAAATCATGCAGCCAGCGTGGCGCACGATATGTGCCGACGAGAAAATTCGCCGCCCAAACCGTCCAAGTAGCGGGCGCACGGGTTCCAAACTGACGGTGCAGATACAGCGTCGTCCACCCGTCGCCATGAAGGTGCGCCCCGTCGCTACGGCACATCGTCCCCGACAGAGTCCAGGTATGCGCGTGCGTGTGCGCCAGCATTTCGAAAATCAGGTAATCCAGCGCCAGTTCCACTTCACTCCGCCAACGACCTTTCGGCAGCGATTCCCACAGTGCCTCCAGGGCAAAGCAGGCGATGGCCGAATCGCTGGGACTGTTGTACTCCGCGATTCCGTTACGGCTGGTCTGTTGGAACCACTCGTCCCACCGTTCGCGGGCGTAATCTTCGACATCCTCGTCGGCTGAGTGCTCTGCACAGAGCGCCAGCCCGCAGATATTCAGGAGACGGAGGTGCGTCCGCGCCCAGGGGGGGCGATACCGATTCAGGGCCGTCGCGCATCGGTTCAGCGCCTGATGGATATCCTCCACGACCTCGGGGCTGAGTCGCTCCACCCGTTGGTGCAGCGCCGCCAAGTTACGCGCGATGAAGCAGACAGCCGCCGGATTGCTAACACCTTCTGGCCGCGACACCCACGGAAAGTCTCCGTAGTTCGGATCGTTCGGGTCCGTCACCTGAAGTTTGATCACTGCACGGGCGATCCAACCCGCCAGCCCCGCTTCACGGTTCGCTTCCAGACACGCCAGCGCGGTCTCCAAACTACCTTGGGCGACGCAATGCACCGGCTCGCCCTCATGCAGACCGCCACGCCGCCGCAGGCAGGTCACGCGGTCCAAACGCTTCAGGCCTTCTTGACAGGCATGGTCCCACAACGCGCGGTTGCGGGCCGCGAAGCTCTTCTTGTCCGCATAGACAAACGTACGCGAGGAGTTCGCGCCGATCTCTTTCGCAATATCCGTCACCCCGTCCGCCAAATGCGAGGTAAATGCGGAGAGAAAACGGCGACGCGTCGATTTTGAGGGACGTTTTTTCACAGCCAAGAACGCTTCTCGAAAGTTCTTCCTCTGGTGCGCAGTGCCCCCGGTGGCTGACTCACAGTGGCCGGGCGTTCAGCGTTTTCCATTCGGAGATAACTCTTGGGAGATACTAGGGGAGCCTAGAGACTCCACGAATCCGGAGCAACGTCGGCTGCCCCCGGCCGCTGGAACCTCGCTGAGCGCGCTCTAGATGCGGACAATGCTACAATCTCCTGAGCCTCGGCCCGGCCGCGCGGCGGAAAGGAAGTGTTGGCGTGAGCCAAGATCGCGAACGTGTATTGGGGATCGACCCCGGTTTGTTACATCTCGGGTACGGTCTGATTGACATCCAGGGCCGGGAGAGCCGTTTGGTCACCTTTGGCTCATACAGCCCCAAACCCAAGCAGCCACTCCCCGAACGGCTCAAACAACTTCATGACGCCGTATCGGATGTCATCGCCGAGCACCATCCGGACTGTATCGTCTATGAATCGCTGATCTATCATCGAAACGCTCAGACGGCGTTACTCATGGGACAGGCGCGCGGCGCGGTGATTGTCGCCGGAGCCAGCCGCTCCATACCCATGCACGAGTTCTCTCCCACCGCGATCAAGAAGGCTGTCGTCGGCAAGGGCCGAGGATCGAAAGAGCAGGTGCAGAAGATGGTTCAGTTGTTACTCGGCCTACCCCAACCGCCCGAGCCCGATCACGCAGCCGATGCACTCGCGGTGGCCCTCACCTACGCTCACGAACGCGACATGAAACGCCTACTCGACAGAGCCAACCGGCACGGCAAGTGATTGATCTCTGGAAAGAGCCAGAGTATAATGCTTATGGATCCATTCGACTCTTCTGGAAAGGGTCGAGGACTCATCTGATAAATCCAGGATCATGGCAGGTGCAAAACCATCGTGGACTGCTCTCGTAAACGAACGCCTCTCGCATTCACCTTAATCGAGCTACTGATCGTCGTCGCGATCATCGGCATTCTGGCCGCTGTCGCCGTGCCCAATTTCTTGAATGCGCAGATGAAGGCCCGGGTAACGCGGGCCTATGCGGATATGCGCAGCATC
>CAYTDF010000206.1:0-8073 GCA_964436365.1 uncultured bacterium
GTGGCGCGGTTTCACGAGCAAGGCCACGGACATCTGGTGCAAATCAGTAGTATTTTGGGTTTGAAAGTCCGGCCCGGCGCGGCCGCCTATTCGGGCACCAAGCACGCGCTCGAAGCGATCAGCGAGGCCGCACGCCTCGAACTCGCCGATACCGATGTAAAGATCACCTGCGTCGAGCCCGGCTATATCGTCACCGAACTCCACGAGCACTGGGAAAAGAAACCGTGCGAGACCATGGGGATTCAGGGCTTAGATCCTATGGATGTGGCTCGGTGCGTACGATTCGTCGTCGAGCAACCCACCGAAGTGCTCATCCCCAAGCTGCTGGTCGTTCCCAACCGCCAGCCGTTGTAGTTTTCCGCATTCCCAAAGAAAACCCCATACACCGATTTCAACGGATGGTTGATCTCCCGGGATAGCCGGTGCAAACTGCCTACAAGAAAAGCCGGGCCTCCATGGGACGGGACATCTCCCGAATCACACCCTTGGAGGGAAACGGCACACCTCTACGGGAACTCCTCGGCTCTGTCGTGGAAGATTGCGAATGGAAGCGATGCGCACATTGTATACGAACCGTACGACCAAAGGTCTGATTGCCGCTTTGTTTTGTCTGATGGCTCCTCTTTGTCCGGGGCAGATCGCTCTGAATACGGATGAGTACTTCGAGGGACCGGGACTTGATTTTCTCGTCTATCACAACGCGTATGTTGGCGGACGGCAGGGCGGATTACAGATGTTGCTGCACGGTACTCGCGTGTTGGATGCCGGTTCCCTCTTCTACCGAACCGCTGATGGCAAGGCTGTTGCCTTCTATGGCGAAGACGGAAAAAAAGTCGGCGCAAGACAGGTGAACGTTGCACAAGGCGTGGTCGGCATGGCGTGCGAGTTCCCGGGGGGAAAGCTGAAACACGAACTCTCGGTCAGCACCGATGGCCAATCGCTCACCATTGGCGCTCGGCTCGAGAGCCCGGTCGATTGGAACGAGATTTCCGAATGCGTCCTCAAGATCGAGATCTTCCCCGAGGCCTATTTCGACCGAACCTATGTGGGTGGGGGTGTATTCGACACTTTCCGCGAACGCCACATGGGCCGCCGACTTCTGATCCCGTCGGCGGACGAGATCGTCGTTGCTGCGGAGTCCCCGCACCAAACATTGACGTTCCACGCCAAGAACGCCGCACTTAGCCTTCGCGATGAGCGGCGCGATCTCAAGGTTGCCGGTTACATGGTTTTCGCTTCATTGCCGCCCGGGTCTCAAGAAACCGAGTTCTCCCTAACCGTCACTCCCAAGCTCGATCCCGAGTGGCGTCGCCCGCCGGTCATCCAGGTCTCGCAGGTGGGCTATCATCCTCTGCAGCGCAAGACGGTTGTGCTCGAGCTGGACTCGCGCGTTACCGAGGTCGAAGAGATGGTGCTGTTGCGCCAAGACCAAACGGGAACCTTCCAGATCGTCAAGGCCGCGAAGCCGGTCGCGTGGGGGCCGCTGTTCGACTACAGCGATTACACCTTTGACTTCACCGATGTCGTCACTCCGGGGCAGTATCTTATCCGCTACGGCGATCAGGCGGCTGGCCCCTTCCACATCGGCCCGGATATCTACGAAGAGGCCTGGCGTCCCACGATGGACACATTCTTCCCTGTCCAAATGTGTCATGTGAAGGTTCGTGACTACCTAATCGTATGGCACGGTGCCTGTCATGTCGACGACGCGATGCAGGCGCCTCCGAATCAGACCTCCATCGACGGGTACCGCCAGGGCCCGGAAACGGAAACCGACTTCCAGCCTAAGGAGCATCTGCCGGGGCTGGATTGGGGCGGCTGGCACGATGCGGGCGACTTCGACTTGGCATCCGGCGCGGTTGCGGGCACGGCGATGTGGTTGGCTTTGGCTTACGAGGAGTTTGGCGTCGATCGCGACGTGACCTCGATTTCGCGAGATCTGCGTCTGGTCGAACTCTACGAACCCGACAACCGCAACGACATGCTTCAACAGGTGGCTTTCGGCATGGAGTATCTCTTGGGGCAGTTCAACACATTCGGCCATATCGGCGCGGGTATCATTGCCAACAATGGCCGCGACTATGGCCGTGTCGGCGATCCGACCAGCATCACCGACGGCTTGGTTTACGACGAACGCTTGCAGGCGGCGGAACGAACCGAGGGCCGATCCGGCGCATTCGACGACCGATGGATTTTCACCAACCGGGGCACAGGTGGCCAATACCAGTTCGTGCAAGTCGCGGCAATTGCGGCGCGTGTGCTGAAGGGGCATGATGATGCGCTGGCCAGCGAATGTTTGCGGGCCGCTGAAGCCGTCTGGGCTTACGAGCGGACCCATGAGCCGGTTCGGTTCCAGGTCGCCTATCAGCCGCAGGAGGATTCGTTCCATTCGTGGGAGTTGGCCGCGACGGCGGAACTCTGGTTGACTCGGAAGGATGAAAAGTACAAAGAGCGTCTGCTGGCTTTGCTCCCCAGCATCGAGAAGATGCCCGCCGATACGTTCGGACACGGCGTCGGTTTCACGCTCTTACGGGCTCTGTCCGAAGTCGACAGCGACGCGTTCCACAACGCCATCCTGAAGAAGTCGAAAGAGTTCAGCGAAAGTTTGAGTGCTCGTTTCTCCAAGAGTCCTTATAACGTAAGTATGAGTTTTGGCATTTGGGGGAATAACTGGAGCGTGCTTCAGCAGACCGCGCGGCTTTATTTCTTCGCCAAACAGTTCCCGGAGCTGTTCGATGCCGAATACGTTTACGCTGGGCTGCATTACAACTTTGGCCGTCATCCCGCGACCAACCATTCGTATGTTTCGGGTGTGGGGGCGAAATCGGCGACGATTGCCTTTGGTTTTAACCGCAACGAAAGCACGTATATCCCCGGCGGGGTTGTATCGGGGGCGTCGCTTATTAAGCCTAAGTTTCCAGATTACCGTGAACGGCCCTGGGATTGGTATCAGACCGAATACGTTATCCAGGGCAGCGCCGCCTACGTCTTCGACGTGCTCGCCGCCCAGCGTCTTTTGGAGTGAAAATAGACGGTCCGTTCTTCTCCGTCTTCTTTACCCGACTCCAGTCCCCGGATACGGAAACCCGCCCGGCTCAGGAATGTTCGGATCGACATGCCTCCGCAAGGCAGCGTCGCAGATCGCGTAGCCCCAGTTGATGAGCTTCTCCTGGTCGGCGTCGGAGAGTCTCTTGAGTCGGGTAGGGATATTGGCGATCTGGATCGTCTTGTCCTGCGGGCAGTCGAGCGGTGTATCGACGTGGTAGTCGGCGATATCCGAGCGGATTCCCCAGTAGGCTCCATCGCGACGGTTGTCCTTGTAGGACGCAATCAGCTGGCGCTTGCGGAGGCTGCGGACCTGGTTGTCAATCAGGTTCAGGACGCGGAAACTGTGGCTAGCCCAGTTTCTTTTCGGCTTGGGCTCGGGCTGCATCTGCCCACCGGCGTCGCTGACAAGTACGGTCTTGTATCGTTTCCAGACCGTCTCGAGGCCGAGGTTGTCGTAGACACCGGCGTCAGTCATTATAATATTCGTGGTATAAGGCTTATACTGGAGATCTTCTCCGCTGTTGGGCGTGAAATCGCTGTCGTCCAGTTTCATTCTTGCGGGCGAGAGAACTGGCGGAAATGCAGAGGAAGCGGTAACCGCCACCGCGATCTCAGTTTCAGGCTGCTTCACTTCGCCTACGCGCCAGTCTCTCATGTAGGGCTTCATGAATCTCCACAGAGCTCCGGACTGGACGTTTGTGGCATTGATGACGAATCGCGGAGGGTCGTCAGGCAGGTCCTGAAGCGTTTTCTCCCCGTAAAGGTGCTTCTTATACGCCCTGACGATTCGGTCGCTGACGGAGCCTGGAAGAATAAGTCCTCCGATGACAGAGCCTGTATCGATTGTGATGTCGGCCATCCGTCGAATGGGCTGGACAACGAGCTCTCCGAGATTCGGGCTGACGCCGTTGCCATCAAAGGCGAGGTTAATCCAGTTGATTCCGAGGACGGCCGCAGTGATCGATCCGCCCGACACGCTGGAGATTCTGCTTAACTGTGGAAGAAGGCCGACTTCATTCAGACGCCACAGCGAGCCGAGGTGGAAAAGCATGGCCCTGTATCCTCCGCCAGAAAGGCATAAGCCGATCTCGTCTTTGAGCGGCCTGTCCGCTCGGTCGGTGGGGATGTTTTCCACAGGTTGGGAGAGTGAGAGTGTATGAGGATCTGCCATGTCAGCCTCCTGGGAGTGAGAATTCTCCAGGCAGGGCTCCGGATGTCCGACAGGCTCGAACAGGTCCCGTTGATATTATTGTACATCGTGTAGCGACTACAGGAATGTTTTTCGCGTCAGTATATAAGGTTCGTGGATAGTATAGTTGCGCTTGATCTCTGATGGTGACGGGATCTATCCATCTCTATACACCCGTTTCTATCCCAACGCCCACGCCGTGCGAGTGCCGAGAGCTCTTGCGACACCGCAGCCGCTTCTTCAGACCGTCCCTTCTCCGTCTTCTTGTCCGGCGTGGCCCGTGCTAGGGTGAGCGGTGATAATTCCGCTTCGCTTCGAGGAGTATCGCCATGGTTCGAGCGCTGGTCTTCTTCTTGTTGATTCCGTTCTTCTTCGCGTGTGAAACGACGCCGCTACGTTCCAGTAAGGATGGTATGCTGGGTACTATGACTTCGGCGAACCTCTATGTGGCCCCCGACGGCCGCGACCGCAACCCAGGAACGGAGAGCCGACCGTTCGCTACGCTTACGCGTGCGCGGGACGCGATCCGGGTGTTGAAGCCCAGCGTTCGAGGACCGATCACGGTCTGGGTGCGTGGCGGCGTCTATCGTCTGTCTGAACCCCTGGTTTTCGATCCCCAAGATTCCGGGAGTCAGCTGACCCCTGTGACCTATCGCGCGATGCCCGGCGAGCGGCCGGTGCTCAGCGGTGGGGTTGCGTTGGCGCTGGAGTGGGAGCCGTACCGCGACGGGATCTTTAGGGCTTCTCTCGCGGAGCCGGGCGAGGCGTTTCCTCAGTTCACCCAGCTCTTCGTGAACGGTCGGCGCCAGTTCCGCGCGCGCTATCCCAATCACGATCCCGAGGACGTGCGCGGTGGATATATTCAGGCGGCTCGGGGAGGCGATGCCTGGCCCCACACCGAGTTCGAGTACGATCCCGAGACCTTCACACCGAAACGCTGGAAAGACCCCAGCGAGGCGATCGTGCACATATTCCCCAACAACTATTGGGGCAACATGCAGTTTGAAGTCAAGGAGATCGACTACGAAAAGAACGTCATCCGCTTCTCCGGGGGAGGTTTCCAGCTCAACGAGGTGATGCAAGGCCGAGACGCTACCGGGATCGGCTCCCGCTCGCGATTCTATGTCGAGAATGTATTTGAGGAACTCGACGCGCCGGGCGAATGGTACCTCGATACGAATGCGGGCGTCCTGTATGCCATGCCGCCCGAGGGAGTGAACCTGAGCGCCGCGCGGGTGGAAGCGGTTGTCACCAAGCAGCTGGTCGAGTTCCGAGGAACCCAGCGGGAGCCGGTGCAGCGGATCGAACTCGACGGATTCCAGATCACCCAGACTCGGACGACTTTCCTGGAACTGTATGAAGCGCCGTCGCTCGGGGACTGGACGATCCATCGAGGCGGCGCGGTCTTCATGGAGGGCACCGAGGACTGTGCGGTCAAGAACTGCTTTTTCGATCAGGTCGGCGGCAACGCGCTCTTTATCAACCTCTACAATCGCCGCGCCACGGTTTCTGGCAACAAGATCGGTGAAGCCGGTGAGAGCGGCGTCTGTCTGGTCGGAAACAATACTCTGACCCACGGCAGCCAGAGGCTCTACCCCGCCGATTGCGTGGTCTCCAACAACTCGATCCACGACATCGGCGTCTTTGGCAAGCAGACCGCCGGAGTCTTCATCTCCGTGGCCGAAAAGATCAATGTGGCCCACAACGAGATAGTCCGGATGCCCCGCGCGGCGGTCTGTATCAACGACGGCACCTGGGGTGGGCATATCATCGAATTCAACAAGATCCATGACACCGTCCGCGAAACCGGCGACCATGGCCCATTCAACTCCTGGGGCCGGGAGCGGTTTTGGTGTCTGCAGCAGTCCCACGGGCCGGTATCGCACGCGGCCGGGAATGTGAGGGAAGACGCCAAGTATACGACAATCATCCGTAACAACTTCTTTCGGGACTACCACGGGTGGGGGATCGATCTCGACGACGGCTCCTCAAACTACCACGTGGTCAATAACCTCTGCGTGGGGATCAGTGTCAAACTCCGGGAAGGCGATTACCGCACGGTCGAGAACAACATCTTCGTCAACCCGGCCAATCCTCCGGGGATCCATGTCGGCTACGAGAACAATCACGACCGGATCGTGCGGAACATCATCGTGACCAACACCAAGTACGACAATCCCGAAACCGACGTCAACTTCGACCCGGGCCGCGCTGGGGGGGAGATCTACCAACTGATCTATCCGCCGCGCGAAGGCCCGTGGTTCGAGGAAGTGGACTACAATCTCTTCTTCAGCGACGCCGGGGAGTTTTTCGCGGGTGTACAGCCTCGAAAGGGGGAAAGGAAGCGTTACGACCTGGAAGAATGGAGGAGTCTCGGATTTGACCGGCATTCCCTCTATAGTGATCCCTTGTTCGTGGACCCGGCGAGTGGCGATTTTCGGCTTCGCCCCGAGTCCCCGGCCCTGAAGTTGGGTTTTGAGCCTTTTGATATGGGGTATTTTGGACTCTTGCCCGATTTCCAGTGGTGACCATTCCTTTTCCCAGAGTGTATCTCGACCGTCCTGCCTGAACCCGCGCTACGCGCCCGTTCAAACGACCGCTCACCCTCGCGGTTGACGGGATAGGATCGCCGAGACCGCTCCGAGACATGTTCTTTTGTTTCTGGTGAATAGCCGGTACGGCTCCGGCGACTTGTGCGGCCCAGTCGGGCACCACCTGGCGCGGAACGTGCGCCAGCGGCCAAAACTGACATTCTGGGTTGACGAGGGATGGCGTGGCCGTGTTGTCAAGATCAAAGGGAGACATCCGTAAGATATTGACAGCAAGTGGCATAAACATAAATTCACAACCCGCTTTGAACAATTCCAAAGTAGGTTTTGAAATCCCAACGGGAGACGATTGTTTCTGACCGCGTCCTTGAGTCGCGGAGCAGCGGGGCTGCTTGTGCATCGCAGCGTTTTTTCCTAACACGGAGATAGATGTGTCGGGATTGAATGGCCGCCGCGATGGGCGAATCAGATCAGCTGAAGATGTATCGGGGGATTGGTACGGGTGTCAGCCCTGACGCCTCGGCAACCCAACGCACGCGGCGAAGACGCCGGTCGGAACAACGAATCCTGCAATTGAATATACGGAGGTCCCTGATGGCAAGAAGTATGGTATCCCTCGACGGGAATCAGGCCGCTGCTCACGTTGCATATCGCATAAACGAAGTGATTGCGATTTATCCAATCACTCCGTCCTCGAATATGGGCGAATGGGCTGATGAATGGGCGGCAAAGGATATCCCCAATATCTGGGGAACGGTCCCGTTTGTGACCGAGATGCAGAGTGAAGGCGGCGCCGCGGGCGCTGTCCATGGTGCGTTGCAGTCAGGCTCGTTGACGACGACGTTTACGGCGTCGCAGGGCTTGCTGCTGATGATTCCGAACATGTTCAAGATCGCCGGGGAGTTGACCTCGACCGTTTTCCATGTTTCGGCACGTTCCGTGGCGACCCACGCCCTATCCATTTTCGGCGATCACAGCGATGTGATGGCCGCTCGTTCCACTGGATTCGGTCTGCTCGCTTCCAACTCAATCCAAGAAGTGATGGACACAGCCTTGATCGCGACCGCGGCATCGTTTGAAGCCAGGGTCCCGTTCGTGCACTTCTTCGATGGATTTCGTTCTTCGCACGAAGTGCAGAAGATCGAGGAAGTTTCGGACGAGACGATCCGAGCGATGATCGACGACGAACTGGTTTTGGCGCATCGTTCCCGCGCCTTGACCCCGGACCGTCCGGTCGTGGGCGGGACCGCGCCGAAACCCCAAGGGGTCTTACAGAGCCGCGAGGCG
>CAYTDF010000207.1:0-8062 GCA_964436365.1 uncultured bacterium
GTGTGGCGGGAGTCGATGGCGACCTCTACATGACCGACGATATTTCCGTCCAGTTTCAGGGGACAACCGCCGACGATCTCTACGAAGGAGCCAACGATCCGGTCGACGACAAGGACAGCACGGATTACTTAGGGTACGGGGCGCTGAAGTACGAGAAATATCCATGGTTTGCGAGCCTGAGTTACAAAGCGATCACCGAGGAGTTCGACCCGATTCTGAGCTATATACCCCGCAACGACGTCTTTGGTCCCTCCTTCCGCACTTGGTACGCGGTTGAATCCGAAGAACGCTGGTACCGCGAATTCGGGACGAGCTTTAGTGTCGATTTGTACGAGAACGACGACGGGCGGACGACACTGCGCGATTATGAGTACGAGTTGAACATACTCCTGCCCAGTGATGTCGATATCGCCCTCGAACACGAGAGCAGTTTTCACGACCCCTTCAATAATCGCAGGAGCGAAGGCCTGTTTGGATTTTTCGCCAGCGACAATTGGAAGACGCTCAGCTTAGGATATGCGAACGGCACCTTCGAGGAGGTCGACTTCAACGAATTCATACTCGAGAAGAACATCAAACTGACCGAGCGGCTTCCGGTACAGTACACCTTCACCGTTCGTCTGGAGGAAGACGAGGATGACGACGAGGAGACCGTCTGGCTGAACCAGATCATCTTCGACTACTACTTCACCGACGAGATGTGGCTGAAGACTTCCCTGCAACACGAGAACGACAGCGTGCACAACATCAGTGTCATCTACGGCTGGGAGCTCTCCGAGCATGTCGACTGGTACCTGGTCTACAACAACGTGCAAGAGGAACAGGACGAGGACGAAATCGAGACCCCGGAAGAAGAAAGCAGCATCTTCAGCAAGGTCGTCTACACGTTCTAGACTGGATTTCATTCTTGGGTTAGGCAGTGACGACGACGCATCTTGCCGCGCCGCTCGAATCCACCTAGGCTTCTATCACAATCCTGAATACTGAGTATCGCAATGCGAAGGGGGTGTCGTATGCGCACGCGCCGAGACGGATTTACCTTAATTGAGTTGCTGATTGTCGTCGCCATCATCGGGATTTTGGCTGCGATTGCGGTCCCGAATTTCCTCAACGCCCAGACCCGGGCCAAGGTTGCACGGGTGAAGGCGGATCACAAAGGACTCGCCACGGCCATCGAGTCCTACAACTTGGAGCACAATCATTTCCCCTATTTTACCGGATATGATTTCCCCAAACGCTATCACTCGATCACGTATCATTTGATCCAACTGACGACTCCGGTCGCGTACATCGGGAGTCTCTCGTTGCTGGATCCGTTCCTGCCGATCGGTTCCGACGCCTACGAGGACGAGTACCTTCGATTCTCGTATAACTACCGTAGTTACGAAGTTTTCACGCCACCGATCAAGGCTTGGTGCATCAACAGCCTGGGGCCGGACAAAGCGCCGAACAAGGGACTGATGACCGAACACTGGGCGCGGGGGCTCATCGGCCAGGGGGCCGTCGTGGTCTACAACTCGTCGAACGGACTCGCCAGCGCGGGCGATATGCCCACCACCGGCGGCGAGACCAAGTTCTATAATCGGTAGCCGCAACGCGTTCCCTCGACGAATCGTCAACACAAACGCCCCGCATGTCGATGACACGCGGGGAGCGTTCCGGCGTCTGCCGCCGTCACCGTAGCGCCCAAAAGGCCGATCCCAATAGAAACAACCGTCAAGAATCCGTGTGTGCAACGCGCCATGAGTCTCACCTCGGAAGAGTCTGGGCTAGGTTTCAGGGCCGCATACCCCCGTGTCGCCCGGCCTCACAGTTTAGCAAGAGAGGCGGGGGATACGTCAATGCGCCGCGCCCTACGGCGGTTCGTTTTGCCCTGAACACACCCTCCAATCCGGGCTACACTGACTCCGATCTGGCTGGAGCCTGGGCTCTGCCGGGAACACTGGAAAAGGGGCGTTCAGATGGCGAATTCCGACGGTGCGTTTCACCCACAGGATGGGGGGAGCGTGTTCTATGTTTACCTGCTGGCGATGGTGGCCGCACTTGGCGGGCTGCTATTCGGCTACGACACCGCGGTTATTTCGGGCGCTGTCGGGTCGCTGCAGGCATGGTTTCAGCTTGACGCCGAGATGACCGGCTGGGCGGCCTCTTGCGCTCTGGTGGGGTGCATGTTGGGCGCTTCGTGCGCGGGCGTGCTCAGCGATCGGTATGGACGGAAAGTCGCGTTGTTGTTCTCGGCGGTTCTTTTTGCCGTCTCCGCCATCGGCTCGGCCGTTCCTCGCAACTTGGTCGAGTTTATCGTGGCCCGGATCATCGGCGGTGTTGGGGTGGGGATCGCCTCAATGCAGTCGCCCATGTACATCGCCGAGGTCGCTCCCGCGCGAATCCGGGGACGTCTGGTTTCGCTCAACCAGCTGGCCATCGTTTTCGGAATGCTCGTCGTCTATTACGTCAACAAAGAGATCGCGATGCTGGGCGATGAGGCATGGAACACCGAACTGGGCTGGCGTTGGATGTTCGGATCGGAAATCCTCCCGGCCGCCATCTTCCTCGCGCTGCTTTTCTTCGTCCCCGAAAGTCCCCGTTTCCTAACCAAGCAGGGGCGTGAATCGGAGGCTCTGTCGATTCTGTCGCGCGTCGGAGGCGCGGAGTATGCCGAAGTCGAGATGCGGGAGATTCGTGAGTCTCTCACCAGCGAAAGCGAGTCGATTGGACCGCAGCTGACTGTCCCCGGACTGCTCTTCATCTTCATCGGCGGCACCATCGCCGCGACCGCCGAAGACGGATTCTTTCATCATCTGTTTCAACCTGGCCTCACCGCCGCGCTGGTCGGCGTCGGCCTGATTCTGCTGGCCGTCAACGTTGTTTCGCATTTCATGCAGGGCGGTTCGAGTGCACCGCCGCTCCCGCACGGGTTGCGAGTCGCTATTCGTATCGGGGTCGTGTTGGCCATTCTGCAGCAGATTACGGGGATCAACGTGGTGCTCTACTACGCGCCGGAAATCTTCAAGCGTGCGGGGGCGCTTAGCGATCAGGCCATGAACGACACGGTTATCGTCGGCGCGATCAATCTTCTCTTCACCTTCGTCGCCATCGGCGTGGTGGACAAAGCCGGACGCAAGTTGCTTCTGCTGATCGCCTCCGTGGGTATGGGCGTTTCACTGGTCCTTTTGGGGCTAGTCTTTTCGTACGGGTGGTTCACCGAGTACTGGATTCTCATTTTCGTGCTGACCTATGTCGGTTCGTTCGCGATGGCCATGGGACCGGTCGTCTGGGTGGTCCTCTCCGAGATCTTCCCGACTCGGGTTCGGGGCCGCACCATGTCCGTGGCCACGCTCTGTCTGTGGATTTCCTGTTACGGTGTCTCTCAGCTCTTCCCCATTCTGCTCGATAAACTCGAGGGGGCGGTTTTCTTCCTTTACGCGGCGATGTGTGTCGTTACGTTCATCTTCGTGCAAATCTTTA
Source organism: uncultured bacterium (assembly GCA_964436365.1). GTDB lineage: Bacteria > Hinthialibacterota > Hinthialibacteria > Hinthialibacterales > CAYTDF01. The sequence continues at coordinate 3,466 of CAYTDF010000207.1, forward strand.
TTCCCGAAACCAAAGGCAAGACGCTTGAAGAGATCGAACGCTCGTGGGAGGTCTCGTCATGACCGGCAAGGAATGTCTCCAAGCCACGCTCAATCACAAGACGCCCGAACGCATCCCCATCGATTTCGGCGCTTCCGCCGTCACCGGGATGCACGTGAACGCTGTCGCCGCTCTGCGAGATCACTACGGTCTCGATAAACGGCCCGTAAGAGTCCACGAGCCGTATCAGATGCTCGGATTCGTCGATGACGACCTCAAACAGGCGATGGGGCTCGATGTCGACGGCGTGTTTGGTATGAATACCATCTTCGGCTTTCCCAACGAAGACTGGAAACCGTGGCGCACGCAGAACGGCTTGGAGGTTCTCGTCTCCCGCCACTTCGTGACCGAAGTGACGGAAGACGGCGACACGTTGATTTTTCCGGCAGGCGACGCCACCGCCCCACCCAGCGGCCGCATGCCCAAAGGCGGGTATTTCTTCGATACAATCGTTCGCCAACCGCCGATCGACGAAGACGCGCTCGATCCCGAAGACAATCTCGAAGAGTTCGGTCCCCTATCCGCTGAGGTTCTGGCCCACCTCGAATGTGCCGTAAAGAACGTCTCCGAGAGCGGCCGGGGTGTTTTGGCCAACTTTGGCGGGACCGCCTTTGGCGATATCGCCTTGGTGCCCGCGCCGTTTCTGGCGCAACCCAAGGGGATTCGCGACATCGAAGAATGGTACGTATCCACCGTGACCCGTCGCGATTACATTCATGCCGTCTTCAGCAAGCAGTGCGAGTACGCCTTGGCGAATCTGGAGAAGGTTCACGCTGCCGTTGGAGACGCTGTCGATGCCGTCTTTCTCTGCGGAACCGATTTCGGGACCCAGACGTCGACCTTCTGCTCGGTGGATACCTTCGATGAACTGTATAAACCGTATTACGTGCAGGTGAACGCCTGGATTCACAAACATACCGCGTGGAAGTGTTTCAAACATTCCTGCGGTTCCGTCTCGACATTCATCCCCGGTTTCATCGAAGCCGGATTCGATATCCTCAACCCCGTGCAGTGCTCCGCGACCAACATGGATCCGCAGACGCTGAAGAGAGAATACGGAGACCGTATCGTCTTTTGGGGCGGCGGTGTCGACACACAAAGAGAACTGTCGTTCGGTACGCCGGACGAGGTTCGCGAACAGGTTCTGCGACGTTGCGAACTCTTTGCCGAGGGCGGTGGGTTTGTCTTCAACGCCGTCCACAACGTCCAGGCGAATACGCCGGTCGAGAACATCGTGGCCATGCTGGACGCGGTGTATGGTTTCAATGGCCGAGGCTGACGAGCGGGAGGTAGTCCGATGGGAGACGCGAAACAAAAAATCGAGCGGATGCGGAACGCGCTGACGCACCGCGAAGGCGACCGGGTCCCGGCCGGTGAATTTTTCTGGACCGGGTTCATGAAGCGCTGCCAAGAGAAATGGGGTAGCGACTTCGATCCGTATCGGGAGTTCGATCTCGACTACATCGTGGTCAATCCCAACATGGATCCCCGGATTCAGCCTTTTGAAATCGTCGAGGAATCCGGCGAGGACATTGTGGTCAAGACCGGGTTTGGCGCGACCATCCGACGGCGCGGTGTCGCACCCATGCCGCACTACGAGACCTTCTCCGTGAACGACGTCGACGCCATGGCCGATTTCGGCTTCGACGCCCCCGGCGATCCGCGCCGCTTCTATGCCGGTGGCGACGATCAAATCAACTGCGTGGGCGACGCACTGGCTCGCGACCTCCCGTCATGGGACGAGCGCATGTCACCCCTAGTCGATGACTACGCCGTCTTCGGTTCCATCTGCGAACCGTACGAATATCTGTGGCGTGTGATCGGCAGTGAGAACTCCCTGATTTGGATGGCCAGCGATCCCGAAAAGCTCGCGGCGTTTGTCGACCGTATCGGTGAGTTTTTGCTCAAGCTCACGGCGGCGGAGATCGAGGCCGCGAAGGGCCGTCTGACGGGGATGTATATTTGGGGCGATGTGGCCTACCGCAACGGAATGTTCTTCGGTGGCCCGCGCTGGCGCGCGATGTTCAAACCGCATGTCAAGGCGTTGATCGAACTCTGCCACGCCAACGATCTGCTGGTGATATACCACGGCTGTGGCAAGGCGCTCGACATCTTCGGGGATCTCGTGCAGATCGGTCTCGATGCCTACAACCCCCTGGAGGCCAAGGCCGACCTGGATGTCGTGGAGTTGAAGAAGGAGTACGCGAACCGGTTGGCGTTTGTCGGCAACATCGATGTGCGCGTACTGGAGACGGGCGACCCAGAAGCCATCGAGCGTGAAGTGCGCTATAAGTTACAGGCGGCCAAGGGCGGCGGCTTCGTATTCCAATCCGACCATTCGGTGAGCAGCGAGGTCGCGCCCGAAAGCTATCGCTTGGCGATCGATACACTACGCAAACTGGGGAACTATCCTCTCGATCTGTAAACGGGCCTCTCGATCTGTAAACAGGCCTCTCGATCTGTAAACAGGCCTCTCGATCTGTAAACAGACAAGTGAGGTCGTGGTTACGCCACGAAAGAGACGACGATGGAACGCTATGGAATGATGGTACGGGTCAAACCGGAGAAGTTGGAACGTTACAAAGAACTGCACGCGGCGGTCTGGCCGAAGGTGCTGGACATGATCGGGCGCTGTAATATTCAGAACTACTCCATCTACAGCCGTGAGAATCTTCTTTTCAGTTACTTCGAATATACGGGGGACGATTTCAACGCCGATATGGCCAAAATGGCGGCCGACCCGACCACCCAAGAGTGGTGGGCGGAGTGCCACCCTTGTTTCGATCCGACCGGCGAGGAGAAATCCTGGATGAACATGGAAGAGATCTACCGTCTCGATTGAGCTAGGTGAGTGAACTATGAAAGCCGTGATTTTGGCCGCAGGCAAAGGCACCCGCATGCGGCATCTGACTCAAGACCAACCCAAGCCGATGATCGAAGTCGGCAAACAGCGCATTCTCGAACAGATCGTTTCCGCCATCCAAAGCACGGGTGTGCGCGAGTTCGTTGTTGTTACGGGCTATCATGCGAATCTGATCGAAGACCATTTTCAGGACGGCCGCGCGTTCGGTATTTCTGTGAAATACGTTCGGCAGACCGAACTCGACGGCACCGGTGGCGCGTTACGGGTTACGCGCGCGGCGGTGGGGGATGAGCCGTTCTTCTTGACGTTCGGCGATGTCATCACCTCGTTGGAAAACTACCAGCGTATCGTCGACGATTATGAGCGCGATCCGGTGGCGGCGGTTGTGGGGGTCAACGAGATCGACGATCCCAGCGCGGGAGCCGCCGTCTATTTCGACGAAGACACGCTACGTGTTTCGGAGATCGTCGAAAAACCTCCCAAGGGAACGTCGTCATCGAACTGGAACAACTCCGGTCTATTCGTCTTCGACACCTCGATCTACGACTGTGTCGACCGCATCGAACTCTCTCCCCGGGGCGAGTACGAGCTGCCGGACGCGATCCGTTTGAGCATCGAACTTGGCGACCTCGTCCGCGCCATGAAACTCGGCGGCTTTTGGGGGGATATCGGAACGCCCGAGGATGTCGAGCGTTTCCGCACGTTGATCGAGACGCGCGGCGATCTGCTCGACGATATGTCGCAACGCGTGAATCTCCGCGAGAGTTGAGGAACCCAAACGATGACGGCACGCGCGGAAAATGACTCCGGTATGCCTGGGACGGAGTTTACGGTCACCGCGCCGGGACGAGTCAACCTGCTCGGCGAACATACGGATTACAACGGACTCCCGGTCCTGCCCATGGCCATCGAGCCCCACATCCGTATCTGTGGGACCGTGCGCGAAGATCGGCACGTCCGGGTGCGGTCTGCCGATACGGATGAATGGATCGACATTCCGCTCGAATCGCCGATTCCCAAACACCCCCAGGGCCACTGGGTTAACTACGTCAAAGCCGGGCTGTCGGGTCTGTTGGAAAATCCCGACGAGCCGGACCGGCACGAATTGCGCGGCTGCGATCTGCTGGTGTCGGGCACGATTCCGCAAGGCGTGGGGCTCTCTTCCTCGTCGGCCTTGGTTGTGGCTTCGGCGCTGGCGCTTCTCGGAGCCAACGGGCGCACATTCGACCGGTTGGCGTTAGCCGAACGGATGGCCGCCGCCGAACACTACGTTGGAACTCGGGGCGGGGGCATGGATCAGGCCGCCTGCCTGTGTGGCGAACCGGGGAGCCTTTTGAAGATCGATTTCTTTCCGCTACACGTCGAGCCGATCGCTCTTCCCGAGTCGGTGGCGGTCGTGATCTGTGACAGTACAGTGCGGGCAAGAAAGACCGAAAACGCGCTGCAGGCGTATAATCTGCGCGCCGTCGAGTGCCGTTTCGCGGGGATGTTATTGCGCGCACATCTCCAGCGTCAGGGGCAAGTCGCCGATTGCGAACGTCTGGGCGATCTATTCGGCCCGCCGTGGAACCTCACCTATGACGGCCTGACACAACTCGTGCGTGAAGCGCTGCGGGACGAATACCGGTACCGCGAAATCGTCGAACTCTTGGGCGATGAGGAGCGCGTTGCCGAGATTCTTACGGACTATTCGTT
>CAYTDF010000208.1:0-8036 GCA_964436365.1 uncultured bacterium
CGCGAAACTGGTTTGAAACGGATTTCCCGAACTGGCTGAAAGAACCCGCGCCCGAATACACACCTGAAAATCGTTCGTCGGAACACGGCAGCTATATCATCGAGGCGCTGGAGACCGGTCGCACCTATCGAGGCTACTTCAATACCATCAATCACGGGTGCATCACGAACCTGCCAGCGGACTGCGTTGTCGAAGTGCCGGGCTATGTGGATGGCAACGGCATCAATATTCCCCGGGTAGGGGATTTGCCGCTGGCCTGCGCGGCGACCTGCAATAGCAGCGTGCAGGTCCAACGCATGGCTATGGAGGCCGGCGTTCACGGGGATATGAATCTGCTCAAACAAGCGGTGCTTCACGATCCGCTGACCGGCGCAGTCTGCACCCCACCGGAGATATGGCAGATGGTCGACGAGATGCTGGTCGCGCAAGCCGAATGGTTGCCACAGTATGAAAGCGATATCCCAGGTGCGCGAGAACGTCTGGCGCATGAAGAGCGCTTGGGGACGCAGGAAACCGAGGGTGCGGCGCGGCTGAAGACGCGGAGCGTCGATGAGATGCGAGAAGACGCCGAAGCGACCCGGGCCATGGCGAATGCGACCGACAAAGCCGGAAAGGACTCGAAGTAGCGCGTCACCTCGGATCGGCTAACGCGCTTAGGTCTGTGTGGCGCGTTGCTTCTTAGAGCCGGTCGACGGTGACGATGGGCACGTCCGCCTGTGGGAGAACGTCCTCCTTCAGCGGCGGGTCGTTGTCCGTGTTGTATTGATAGCCCCGATCGGGTTCAAGTGGCCAGAGTATCGGTGCGAGGCAGAGAACCGCCGCCCGGAACCCCTGAATGATGGCTCCCATGTCTTCGGTGCCCTTCGAGTCACACGCCTCGTTCTCAATGACGTAGGGTCCGCGATACGCCCTTTCGTTCAAGGCGTCGATAAAGGCTGTCCAGTCGATGCTGTCCGTGCCCCCGAATCCGGGGAGCTTCGCCGCGTAGTGATGCCGATCCCACTCATGTTGGCATGTGGGGATACCGGCTTTCGCAGCCAACTCGGGCTCGACGGCCTGCATGGGGTAGAGATTTCCCCAGTAGACGCGTGCGTCGGTTTGGAGGTTTCGAGTGCCTTTAACGTGAATTCTGTGGACGCGGTTCATGTCGGTCTTTTCAATGACTTTGACCGGATCCGTTCCCTGCCAAGCATCGTGACTCGGGTCGTAAGTCTCTCCGTGGGCGGGGCTGTCGATCAGCGCGTACATCAGTTTTCGCGCCGCGAGTGTGCCCGGAAGATTGTTGTAGGTCGTGGGGGCCGAAGCGGGCCGCCAGCCCTCCATGGGGCAGTTCTCGTAGATGACGGTTACGCCCATCTCTTCGGCGTAGCGAATTATGGGGCGAAAGACCCGTGCATACTCATCGAGGTTCTTCTGAAAACCGCCGTCCTCTTTGCCCAACTCGTGATTGTAGCCGACAAACGTCCCTACTTTTACGTTATTGGCGTCCCCGCCCATGAGGTGAGCCATGCGAATGAGACACAACAGGTGATTCTGATTGGCGATCCTGACCTCTTCCTCACCGCCAATGAGGTTGTCGTATGCGCCGATCGAGAATTTCAGTCCGGCTTTGTTGAAATCGGCGACCATGCGCCGTGCGTCAGCGGGGCAGAAGTCCTGATACTCCATGTGGGTCGCGATGTGATCGCTACGCGTGCTGCCCTGCCTGAAGACACAGAGTTCGGCACCTTGTGCGCCGACAGCCTTCGCGTGTTGCATGACCTCTTGGCGGGATACCCCCGGAAAAGCCGAACTCATCACCCAGATCGGATTGTTTAATGCGCTCATGTCGGCTGCACTCCTTTTGTCCTGTTCGATCTTGAAGAGCAATTGCAGAGCATTTTCGCGCCAGAGGCAAGTGCGCGCGAGATCGTGAATGCAGTGGAATCGGCTCTTTCCCAAGAGCCCTGGGGGCTGTGAATAGCAAAGCGGATTATGCTATACTAACTGTAATGGATGGTTGTCTGAGACCGTGAACGGAGAATAAGCATGCGCACAGTTTCCCTGCGGGGTTTTACACTCATTGAACTGCTGATTGTGGTTGCGATTATCGGCATACTGGCGGCGATTGCGGTGCCGAACTTCCTGAACGCGCAAACGCGCGCCAAAGTGGCAAAGGTGGAGGCGGATTTCCGTTCACTGGCGACCGCCATCGAGTCCTATCGCCTGGAATACAACAACTACATGCCCTACCCGGAGTGGGGGAGCCATACGGGTTCGCGCTATTTTCGTGCGCTCTCGACTCCGATCGCGTTCATGAGTTCGCCGGGAGGTATCCACGATCCGTTTCGTAAGCAGCACGAGGCGGATAACGACGGTGAAAACGCGCCCCGGTATGGCTACTTCGATCCGCACGACCAACAGTGGATTATGGATGACGCGGCGACGCGCGGAATTAATCTCGATCCGTTCCAGTGGTGTCTGGTCTCTCTGGGCCCGGATAACCAGCAGCAACTCGACGGTGGAAAGAACCCGGGATACTATCCGTACGAAAGTAGCAACGGACTGAACAGCTACGGTGATATCCTTCGTGTAGGGCCGTGAACCGTCTAGCGTTCGGTGAGATGGAAGCGTTCGCCGTCGAATGCGACCAAGGGTGACGGATCACCGGAAACCGGTAGAGACTCGATCCCGAGTAGCCGCAAGGCGTTGCAGCATCCGGTGTCATGGAGTTCAGATTCGGATAGGTCACCAAGCGACGCGAGATGATTCATGCAGTCGAGCATGTCGTTGGCGGAACCGGCCAATTGGTATGCGTCTTTCCTGTGCAGATGCCCGTTCTTCTCGAGCACGGCGACCCAGCCGTGGAGGTTGTAGGTTCCCGGCTCGAGACCGGCGATGTGCACGATGTCGCTGGTTACGATGAAACGCCGCGGTGTCTTGGCTCTTAGGCCGACGCGAATGAGATCGGCCGGCAGATGAAACCCGTCGGTGATGAACGCCCCTGTGAGACGGTCATCGTCTAGAAGCGGCCAGAATGGATTCTGGTGCCGGTGGATGAGATCGGCCAAGCCGTTGCCGATGTGAGTGGCCAACTTGGCTCCGGCGTCGATGGCCCGCTGAATGACGTGACGGTCCGCCGCGGTGTGTCCAATCGAAACGACGATCGAGGTATGTTTGACGACATGCTCGATCAGCTCGAGGGCGCCCGGCCACTCGGGAGCGAGTGTCAAGATCGCGATTCGATCCCGAGCGAGTTCGCGCAGACGCTCAAAATGCTCGATTGTGGGTTGAACGGTGTGTTCTCGCGGGTGCATCCCCCTCGGCCCGTCATCGGGGCTGATAAAGGGCCCTTCGAGATGAATGCCGATGTTCTTCGCTCTGTCCGGTTGGCTATCGTCTTCCGCGAGCAAAGGGAGATTGTGGGTGTACGTCTCCCAAGACGCAGTGATCACTGTCGGGCAGTACGCGACGACACCTCTCGCATGGAGTCTGTCTTCAACAGACCGAATCTTCTCCGCAGTCAACTTCGGGTCGGTGAAATCGATTCCCTTACATCCGTTGACCTGAAGGTCGACAAATCCTCTAAACATTGGGTTATTTCGCGTCTTTCTGCTGCTTCTCTTGAATGTCGGCCAGCGCCTTGCGCACCGCGTATCGCAGAGGTGACCCCTCGGGAGCCTTCATCAATACCTCTTCAAGGGTGGGCACGGTTGTGAGAGACCCTACATTTCCGATGGCTCGGAGTACAGATTCCACCTCGATTTCATCGCCCTTTTCGATCCTGTCGAGTAGGCTGGGCAGGGCGATATTCCCCATGTTTCCGAGAGCCAAAGCGGCGTTGCGCCGGACTTCCCAACTCGGATTCTTGAGAGACTCCAGCAAAGGACGGAGGTTGCCCGCCTCGGGCGACCGGCCGATAATGCGGATTCCCTCGGCTTGGACACGCGGCGAGGGATCGTCTAGCGCCTTTCGGGCGGCCGCAACGACCTTGGGATCGGCGGGTGCGAGTTCATCGGCGGCCCGTAGCGCAGCGCAGCGAATGGTATCGTTTGCATCGGTCTTGACCGTTTGGAGCACGGCCGGAACGGCGTGTGGATTTCCACCCTGGGCGAGCACCTGCACGGCGCGCCGCCGGACGTTTTCGGAGTCGTCATCGAGTTGTTCCTCGATCAGTTCGACATTCGGCACGATACGGAGCCTGAGCAAGACCGCTAGCGCGGCACACCGCTGCCAGCAGGCACAGCCGATCTCAGCCATGGAGTTGAGAGCGGCCTTCTGAATGGCCTCTTCCTGGGAGGCGGCTAACTGTTTGAGCAGATGAACCGCGCGATGATCCGCGAGGGTTCCGAGCGCCTTGATCGCTCGGAGACGGATGACGGTCGTCGCCCCCTTCTCGGCCTGGTTGAGGAGATCGTCGATCATGGGCAGTTCGACGGTTCGAATGACCTCTTGCACCGCTTCGACCGCTTCTAAACCGAGGGCGGTGAGCCCTTTGATGGCGGCTCTCCTGACGATTGAATACGTACTTGAGAGGCTGTCGACAAAGTGAGGTATGGACGAGGTATCGTGAATTCGAGCCAACGCGTAGAGAACGTTCTGCTGGATCGATTTTCTGGAGGAATAACGGAGTGTTTCGTGAAGCGGTTCGACGGCCGGTTTACCGATCCGAGCCATGGCTTCGACGGCGCTGAGCTGAACTTCGCGCGACAGATCGCCAAATGCTTGGATGATGCCCGGTATGGCTTGAGGATCGCCGAGACGGCCCAAGGCATCGACAGCGCTCTTGCGGATCGACGCCTCCGGTGACTTGAGAAGAGCGATGAGATCGGGTAGAAACTCCCGGCTCTGCATGCGGCCGATCACCGTGGCAATCGCTGTCTGTATCTGCTTTCCGCCGGTCTTGATAAAGTTACGCAGTAGCGGTTTGATTCGCGGCCCCATTTTGACAAAGGCGTCGATCAGCGTGGTGCGCAGTTCTTGGTTGGTGCTGGTCAGCAGACTTACCATGCGCTGTGCGGCTTCCAGGGAGCCCTGTTTTACGGTCCATTCGATCTGCTGCTGAAGCACCCTCTGCGCCTCGTTGCGGACAACCCACTCTCCATCGTCGGTCAGGTTGGCGACTTCCGGCGCGACAATGGATCCCCCAATCTGTTCGAGAGATCGCAACGTCGCCCAGCGGATCCGCGCGGTGGGATGGTTCAAGTAGCGGGGGAGAAGCATCTGCTCGACGACCTGCCGGTCACCGAGCCTGCCCAAGGAGACGATCACGGCTTGCAGAACGTCTTCGTCCCGATCGGCGAGCGCATCGACTAGGGCTTCCCGTGCTTGCTCTTGCTCGCACCGCCCCAGTTCGAGGGCGGCTTCGCGCCGTTCGTTCCAGAATGGAGACGATTTGAGGAGGACAATCGATTGATCCAAAGTTCTCATGACGGTTGATGCTCCCGAGAAACTTACGCGCGTTCGACGAAACCCCGGCACCCGCCTTCACCCTCCACACTCACGACCTCGTATGTGCAGGGGATATCAGCGAGTATTTTGACGGCGGCCGCGAAACAGCCGATGCGGGCGCACGTCAGATCGCGGTGCGAGAATCCTTGTTCGATGGAGTCCCTACAGCTGGAGCCGTAGGGGCAGACCAATACGGATATCTCCACCTTGTTGGGGTTGATCTCCTTGCAGCTGAAGTTGCTGGGGTCGTTGAACAGTCCGGCTTGGACACCGAGATCGATGTAGTTCTCGACCGCCTCACGGATTCCGCTGCATTTCTTGATTTGGAGTCCGTACTCGCTCTGAAGGATACGTACCCAGGCGCTGGTTGCGTGTTCATACGCGCGTGCGCAGAAAGGTTTTGGATACGTCCCATGGAAATCACGCGCGGTTTCCTCGAGGGCGCTCAACCAGACCCTGGCGAGAATCCAGCCGCTCATCTCTTTGTTGAGGGTTTTCACGGTTCTCATTTCCTCTCTGTGGCAAGTTTGGCTCGATCGGATTTCGGTAGAGAGTCTAATCCCAGCGCCTTCAATTGTCCGACGATCTCATCGGCCGACAGCTCTCTACCGGTTGTCTGTGCAAATAGGGTGGTGAGTTCGAAGGGATTCATCTCGGGGTTCTGGGCCCAGAGCAGAACGAGTTTCGCTTTCTCATCCGCGGCCAGGACTATCGACTCTTCCGGTGCAGCTTGAGGCCCTTTGCTTAGCGTTGCATGCAAGGCCGCCGTATCGCGAGCGATCGCGAGCTCTTCATTGGTGGGGATGACCAAGACCTCTACCGACCCGCACCCGATCGACGGGGCGTTCTGTTCGTTCTTGGCCTCGTCAATCTCGATGCCCATAAACTCCATGCTTTCCAGAACAAGCCGCCGAACGGTCTTGGAGTTCTCACCGATGCCGCCGGTGAAGATCACGGCGTCGAGTCGGCCTAGGGTTGCGGCATAGGCGCCGATGTACTTCTTGATCCGATAAGCGAAGATGTCCAAGGCCATGCGGTGGCGCTCACTCCCCGCCTCCGCCTCCATCTCGATTTCGCGAAGATCGTTTGATGTTTCGGTGAGACCCAGCAGGCCACTGAACTTGTTCATGAGTGTGTCGACTTGCTTGTTGTCGAGGGCCTCGACATCCATGAGGTAAGGTATGATCGCGGGGTCGATATCGCCGCATCGAGTGCCCATGACCAGGCCCTCGAGCGGTGTGAATCCCATCGACGTATCGACGGATACACCGTCCCGGACCGCGCTAATGCTTGCGCCGTTTCCCAGATGGCAGGTCACGACACGGAGTTTTTCCAGTGGCTTTCCCATCGCCTCCGCCCCACGTTGGGCGACAAATCGATGGGAGGTTCCGTGAAAGCCGTATCTGCGGATGCCACGCTTTTCGTAGAGTGCGTAGGGCAAACCGTATAAATAGGCTTTGGGTGGCATGTTCTGATGAAACGCCGTATCGAAAACCGCGACCTGAAAGACCGAAGGCAGTTTGCTCTTGATGGCCTCAATCCCCTTGAGGTTGTGCGGATTGTGTAAGGGAGCGAACTGACAACAGTACTCAATCTCTTTCAAGACCTGTTCGGTGACCACCACCGATTCGGAAAAGGATTGCCCTCCATGGACGACACGATGGCCGACCGCCCCAATCTCGGAGAGGGAGGAGACGACACCTTGATCGGGGTGGGCCAGAATGGATAGAACCTGCCCCACGGCCTCTTCGTGATCGACGACTTCACGGACTTCGCGGAAGTCGCGCTTCCCCACGGCGCGGAATGAGAGCACGCTGGAGGAGGACCCGATCTTCTCGACGACTCCCCGCAGTAGAGCTGTCTCAGTCTCCGTCTCAAGCAGTTGGAACTTGACCGACGAACTGCCGCAATTCAAGACAAGGACTTTCATTTTTGGATTCCTTTCGACGGATGCTGGACGACCGTCCGGTGCCAAGAGGATACTCGTCCTACCGTGCAGATCAACCGCGTACGACTTCATTCCGAAGCGTGTGCCGCCAGTATCGCACACCATGCTTAGCTCGGTTAAAGAGGGTGTTCTTCGTTCAGGAGGGAGAGGCCCGTTTGCTACTGCGGCCCGTTCAACCGCCTTGGACGGCGTGAGCGCCTCCGCCGGAGCGGATAATGTCGCCGAAACTGTGGAGCCCGTTGGAGGCATTGTAGAGCCGGTTGTTGGCGTGTACGCCCGGCTGGACCACGGCGTTCCCCTGTGTGACCTCGCCGCTCTTGAGGAGCATCTCCAAAGCCCAGTGCACTCCACCCGAATCGGAGACGTCGGGTCCGATCGATGTCAGGCCATAGCCGTTGGGGCAGGCTCCGATGGAGACCCCGTAACGTACGGCGCAACCGGTTTGCCCCCAGCGCCCCCGGTAACTCACGTAGACGTAACTGGGGAAAACGTGGGTTCGGGTTCTCGATTGGAGCGCTACGAATTGCCCTCGGGGTACAAATGGATCCTCAAAATCGACGGAGGCGAGGTAGGCGATGGGTGTCGTCAGTTCATGGACCACAAGCATGTGGTTGCCACTCACCAACGGCCAGGGGAAGCGATTCGCGTCGATCTGGTA
>CAYTDF010000209.1:0-8032 GCA_964436365.1 uncultured bacterium
GGGAGTACGCCTTCATCGTGACACTGGCTGGCGCGACGTGGGCCGGTAAACGAACCCGTTCGGCAACGCGCATACATGGCCACTCCTTCCGAGTCAAAACCACGGGGCAGGTATGGTCTCTGTCTAGTTGCGGAAACTCGGTGGGCACCTGCCCTGGTAGATTATCCCATCGACAACCAGACTCTTGGCGATCGAACAATCCCCGCCGTACAAGTAGAGATCTCCGCCACTCTTGAGGCCGTTCGTCCGATTGTACGTGTTGTTTTGTCCACCCCTTTGCGGGCCGTAAAACGGGTTCGCGGAGGATAAACCGTTTTCAGACCCATCCGGCCCCACCGAGAAGATAACATAGGCGATACGTTTGCGGTTACGCGTAGCCACGCCCGTCTCGTACACGAGTGGGGTAGCATGTTGTAATCTTTGGTCTGCACGTTCGAAGGGATCCGTCGGTATCGATCCGATATAGGAGACGGGAGTGGTCAACCAGAAGACGCCCGCCTCGCCCCAGCTCCGCTCGTACGGATGATCTTCCGACTCTGTCGGATACGCGCCTCCCCAGTCCAGCGCATACATCTCGTTGGCCATACCCAGGGCCTTAATATCCGCGTACGCCTTGCCCAGATTGGCTTTGAGACGGGCATTCAGGAAGTTGGGCACCGCTATCGCGGCCAGTATCCCGATGATGGCGACAACAATGAGTAGTTCGATCAGAGTGAATCCCTTATTTCTTGGTATCATGATTGTCTCCATTGTAGAATTACCCCAGTCGGTTTCTATCAGCATCACTGATCGAGTAGGTATCTTTCAACATTACTGAATTTTGACAGATCCCAGGCGATTGCGCCAGAGAGTCAGCACAGAGACAAGACCGCGGAGCCACGACGTAATACTTAATTCAGGGAGAATCTAGAGGCACGAAATTTCCCCCACAAGAAACCGATCCTGTATAGCGGACAAGACAGTTATCTTGAGGATATAAGTCAAGAATTGTGAGTGGGTAAGCCAATAAATTCGGGGTAGATACAAACGAATCGGTCACCGTTTTGACAGCGAGCCAAACGATCGCGCGCATCAGGACTCCTCATGGATAGGTGCACTTGACGTTACACACACATGCCCTGACAATTCTAGCGGTGTTAGGGTTATACAGAACCAACATTATTGCAGCAGGGTCCACGGGTCTCCGTGGGTCTCAATCAGAGAGAACTGAATGGCAAGAAGGAGGTCTAGTATGAGTAAATCACTATTTATGTTAGCGGTGTGTGCGGTTGTCGCCATCGGCGGCGTCGCGTGGGCGGCAGACGATCCCACAACAGAACCGAGTCTCAGCCCGGGGGAAGCCGGTGTTGTAGCGACGACGGATGCGTTCTATCCATTTGTGGTGAACTCCAATAACCCCGCAGGGCACAACGGCGGTCGGCACTCCAGTGCTGTGGCGCTCAAAAATGGGAACTTTGCGCTCATGACAGCCGATGGAACCAACTACAGCATCGTGATCCTGGATCCGATGGGCACCGTGGTTGCCGGTCCCAACTCGATCTTTCACGACAAGAACGGTCCGGTTCCGCATGACGGTGATGTCGGTGCAGGCGGCGGCGATCCCTTCCTAGCGATCAGCCCCGACGGTTCCGAACTTGCCATCGCCGGCGAAATAAGTGCGGACCCAGCGAATTTCCAGACAACGCTTTACCCGAACGATCCAGGCACTGTGATCGTGCAGCGCATGAACGCAAATGATGCCTCACCGATCGGGGCGGCCTTCGTCATCTTCCCGATGGCAGTGACCGCTCCCACTCCGGCTGAAGACAACTTCGGCTCGAGGTCGCTCTGCTACACGGCCAATGGGAATCTCTTGCTTCTGGTCCGTAGCCGGGATCAATGGTCTTCGGCGCTTCGTGAGTCGTTCGACCCGCCCAACCGTGTTGAAAGCCAGCGCGTCGGCACAATGACCGTCGTCAACGGTGACGGTACACAGGTTGTCGCAGCGCCCAAGTATATCGGTCGGCAATACGGCTACGACCTGCTCGCCAATCCGAATCAATGGAATGCCGAGACGGGCCGGTCGGCGCTCACCTCTCCCACCGGCGCGGTGATTTACCTGGGCGGCAGTCATGGCTGGGTCAGCCTAGACAACAACGGTAACGAGATCAGCGAGTGGCGTGACTATATGACCGCCGCAGATCAAAAGATCGCCGGCGATGGAAACCAGGGTGCCTTGCTGAGCAACGGCGGTGGAGACCTGACCGGCCGGACCTCGGCCAACGTGACTCCGCACTCCGTCGTGGTCTACAGCATTTCGTCGGGCGAGAGAGTTATGTCCGTGCCCACATCCTCGTGGGAATTCCAGATGGGTGGCCGTTCGTACGGCGCCATGAACCCGCAAGGCGATACGTTCATGGTCTGGCATGAGACGGGCATATACGAGCTCGAGACGGCTGTCGGACGTTTTGCCTCCGCAGACGGCGAACTGAACGATAACCAGTTCATTCTGTTGGAAGCGGGCACCGAAGACGGTGGCTTGTTCCTGCACCAACGCGGACAGGCTGCTTTCAGCAACGCCCACGCCCTTTATGTCTCAAACGACGCAGCACGTCCCGGTGGGCCGGGCGGCGATGACAATGAGGTTGTGGTCCGGATTTATGAGAACCCGTTTGGCGTTACTGGCATCGACACTTGGGATCTGTACTAACAGCACTTACGTTCTCAAATCGGTACAACAAGGGCCGGTTCCTCATGACGGAACCGGCCCGTTTTTTTTTCCTGGAAATCTAGATCGTCGGAACGGTTGGGGAAAACTCAGCCTACCGAGTTTGGAGTACACTCCAACCGCTAGAACCGTGGCGTGCTCGGATATGAATTCATATAGATGTGGCCGTCGACGAACAACGGGCGTTTGAACACACTCGGGTCACCGCCGAACAGGTAAATATCTCCATTGCTGAGGAGACCGTTGGTCGGTGTGTAGGATGTGATCACCGCGCCAGACTGCAGTCCCGACCGCGACCCCATGTCTTCGTCTTGGTCCGGTCCTCGGGAGTTGATGTTGTAGAGCAGCTTGACTGGAACCGGACTGGACGGTGCGACGGCCACCTCGTAGAGATCCACTTCACCATCACCCAGCGGATGGTGTGGGTTTTCAAATGGATCGCTGGGAATCGATCCGATGTAATTGAGTTTCGTGAGCCAAACCAAACCTGCGTTCGACTGCGGTTCATCAAATGGGTTGATGTACGATTCACTCTCGTTGATGTATGAGTTTCGGTCGGCTTTGTAGAGCTCCATCGCCGTCGTGATGGCCTTTAGATCTCCGATCACGCGGGCGATCTTGGCACGGGTCTTGGCGTTGAGGAAGTTCGGAACAGCGATGGCGGCCAGAATCCCAATGATCGCCACGACGATCAGCAACTCGATCAGCGTGAACGCGCCGGTTCTTGGATGTTTGACAAGAGTTCTCATCTGATATCGTTCTCCCATCTCTGTGTAGGGAGTGATGCCTGCTCTGCCCAGGAGAGTTGGAAACAGAATCATTATGGCATCTCTCGATCGTGTCGACAAACGTAAAAGCAACGGACAAAACCTTGTAGAGCCAAGTCGTTCTTCTTGCTATAATCGAATCCGTACTAACGGTATTCTCAGGGTATAACGGAGGAGACGGACAATGCAAAATTCCCTATTCAGAGGAGTAATTATTGCTGCCGCCGCGACGCTATGCGTGACGATTGCTGCGCCGACGGTGGGGGCCTTCAACATCGATCCCATCGATCTCAGCCACGCGGTGATCGTGTCACCGTTCGCCGGTTCGAAGCAACCTCAGGGGGAAGCGGTGAAGATGCTTCGAGAGGAGATCGAGCGGCGGACGAAGCTGCCTCTGAGAGTGAGTGAGACCTGGCCGGACGAGGCCCAAACACTGATCGTACTCACGACCGTTGACCGAACCACGGACGGACCGCGTCCGTATCCGGCGCGCAAAGGTGAGGACCTTCCCGAAAACCGTCCCGAGGGCTACCGGATCTTCGCGGAGAAGATCCTCGAACGGCCGACCGTGATCTGGGCCGTCGGCGCGGATGCGCGGGGAATGCTCTTCGCCGTCGGCGGGCTCTTACGGAGCCTGCATTGGACCCACCGAGACCTGTGGGCGGAGCACGGCCTGCACGTGAGCACCGCACCAACCTATCCCCTGCGTGGCCACCAGCTGGGCTACCGCGCCAAAGCCAACACGTACGATGCCTGGTCGCCCAAGGTCTACGAACAGTACATCCGGGATTTGATGGTATTCGGCACGAACGCCATCGAACAAATCCCTTTGGAGGAGCCGTGGCACAGCCCCTTCTTCCCGGTCCCACGGGCTGAAATGAATGCGGCCATGTCGGAAATCTGCCACCGATATGGAATCGAATACTGGATGTGGATGCCCGTCATGGAGCACCGCGACGAGAAGATCGGTGCGCAAGCGCTCGGCACGAAAGAGGTCCGCAAACGAATGCTGGCGAAGTGGGAGGCACTGTTCCAGGACTGCCCTCGGATCGACGGAGTCTTTGTGCCTTCAAGCGACCCCGGAATAAACAAAGCGGATCTCCTCATGCCCTTCGTCGAACAGGCCGGGAAGATCCTGCGCAAGCGGCATCCCGACGCGAAAATATGGATTTCCCATCAAGGCATGGCCGATCTCAAAGCGGACTTCGGCGACAACGCACAGGACTATATGTATGGCTTCATCGGCGAAAAGCCGCGGGACTGGTTTGGGGGCATTGCGTTCGGCCCCTGGACCCAATCCACGTACGCCGAAACGAGGACTCGCCTGCCGAAGGAATACGGCCAGCGCAACTACCCCGACATCACCCATACCGTGCGCAATCAGTTTCCGGTGATCGACTGGGACCGCGCGTATTGGCTAACCTTGGGCCGGGAGTGCATCAATCCGCAACCGGTGGCGGAGAGGCGGATTCATAACATGTTCGCCCCGGATACGGTCGGCTTCATCACCTATTCGGATGGGATCCACGACGACCTCAATAAGTTCGTCTGGAGCGCGATGGGTTGGAATCCGAACCAGGATATCCGTATCATGCTCACGGAGTACGCACGCGCCCTGATTCGCGACGATCTGGCCGAGACGATCGCGGATGGAATCTTGGCGTTGGAAAAGAACTGGGAAGGGCCGCTGGCCACCAACGCCTCCGTCGATGGGACACTACGCTTGTGGCAGGAGCTTGAAGAGCGAGCGCCGCAAGAAGCTCAACTCAATTGGCGCTTCCAACATGGCCTGTTTCGCGCCTATTACGACGCCTACGTCCGCCACCGGCTGATCCATGAACGGGAACTCGAACGGCGAACGCTGGAATTCCTGGCCCAGGCCGGATCGCCGGACCCGGTGACAACCCTCCCATGGAGCGCGAAGGAGATGATGTTCCGGGCGGAAGCGATCCTGCGCGAGGCGGATATACATCCGCCCAAACCAGAGTGGCGCGACCATATCTTCGTGATTGCCGACCGTATGATGAATACCATCGGACACCAGATCAGCGTGACCCGGCATGCCCAGCTCGATTACGACCGAGGCACGATGTTGGACACGATCGACCACCCACTCAATAACCGGCTGTGGATCGAAGATCGGTTCGTGCGCATTCGGGAGCTGCCCACTGAGGAGGCGCGGGTCGCCGCACTCCACGAGCTCGTTGCGTATGAATCGCCCGTCCCGGGCACGTTCTATGACGACTTGGCCGATGTCGGCAATCAGGAGCACCTGGTTCGCAAGATGGGTTGGACGATGGATCCTCATCTGCTGTACACACTGAACGGGGCCCACCAAGATTGGAGTGCATATCTCGACCGGAAACGCTTATCTCAACAGGACGGCATCGGCTGTTACCCCTTCTGGGCTCCGGATTGGGAAGTGGAGTTACGGTATGTCAGCGTCAACCGGGAAACGCCCTACCGTTTCCGCGTGGGCTGTGTGAAAGGAGAGAGTTCTGAATACGCCTTATACGCGGATGACCAAGAACTCAAGCCGATGGGATTGGCGAAGTCGCTCGATATCTACGAGGAATACTCCGTGCCCGCGTCACTCACAGCCGACGGTACTCTGAGCATTCGCTGGGAAGTCAAAGAAGGGAATGGAATCCACATCACAGAAGCGTGGCTGATTCCTCAAGAATGATGAAGCGGAGGTTGCTGTCTCTCTTCTGTTTCTGCTGAGTGCTTTACAGCGGGGGCGCGGTTTTCGCGTCTCCGTCTACGGCTTCCCTTCCGCCGATTTGGGATTCCGGTACTTGGGATTGTACTCACCCCACTCGGCAAACCCTCCGAGTTCGGCTCTCATGGGGCCGAAACGGGGATAGCTTTCCCAGATATCCCCATTGCCGAGCATGTGAGGATCCTTCTCGCGGGTCAGCGTTTCGGTCAGGCGCTGGCGCAATCGTCGCTGTACCGCACCATATCTGGCATCACCGGCCAGGTTCACAAGGCACTCGGAGTCCCGCCCAATATCATACAACTCCTCCGGTGGCCGCCTTCGCAAGTCCTGGGACAGGCTCTCCTCGTCCACGACTCCCGTGGGCACTCCGTTTTCGTCGCGGCGCAGGCCGGGGGGATCGCCGTGGGGCCATCGGTCGGGCTTGAGGTTCATGATGTAAAGATAGCGCTCGGTGCGTATCGCGCGCATCGGATAGCCGAGATTGTCATAGCGCACGTGCCCGCTACGCTCCTGCCCCAGGAAGACCTCGGTGCGTGAAGCGTCGATACGGCCGCACCGATCCGAATGCAGGATATCCATCAGGCTCCGGCCGGTCATCTCCGGAAGCGGTTTCAGACCGGCCGCTTCGAGGAACGTAGGCGCGAGATCGGTGAAACTCACCAGATCGTCCACGGTTCGGCGCGGCGCGATCTGTCCCGGCCACATGACCGCGAGAGGCACATGGACACCGTATTCGTAAAGATTTCCCTTTGAATGAGAGATCGGACTACCGTTATCGCCCGTGACGACGACTAGGGTGTTTTCCAACTCGCCGCGCCGTTCAAGGATGTTGAGCATCCGCCCTAAATGCGTGTCAAACCACTCGAGTTCAACGAAGTAATCCGCAAGGGCATTGCGGTTCCCAGGGTTGTCTTCCATAAACGTCGGTAGCACAACTTCATCCGGATTCTTCCCCAGGCGAACCCCTGTACCTCCTTCGAATGGTCCGTGCGGCTCCCGGCAACCGTAGAAGAAACAGAATGGCTGGGAGGGTTCCTTCTGGGCCAAGAACGCCTCGAAGTTCGCCGCGTAGTCGAAGTCATGGATTTCGGAGGTGGGCGGTTCGCACGTCTTGTCGTTGAATTCAGGCCCGGCTGGATTGTATGGCCAGCCGCTTCGTTCCCATTCCCCCGGACTCCATCCCTTTCCGGTGAATCCAATTGCGTAGCCGGTTTCGTTGAGGAGGAATGGATAGACGGGCAGGTCCCGGGGAAAGAAACTCCAATGCGTACCCGCCTCCCGCAACTCCCAAGGATTGTGCCCGGTCAGCAGACACGAGCGGCTAACGGTACACATCGGCGACGCGCAGAAAGCGTTATGGAACAGCGCGCCTTCGCGCGCGACACGATCGAAGGCCGGGGTCTCGAGGCCGGGGCAACCGTAGACGCCGGTGTGTACCCAGGACTGGTCGTCCGAAATAGCCACGAGAATGTTCGGGCGCTTTCGTGCAGAGGCTTCGGCGGCAGAGAGATCCATCGACACGGACGTGGCATAGGATGCCCACGCTCCCGCAGTTCCACGCAACAAGAATTCACGGCGGCTGACAGAAACCATGCGTCTTTCTCCTCTTCCGAATCGCGCACCTGCCGGTTGGTATTTCGCTACAGTCTGTTACAGATGTATCGAGATGGCTCCCCCGCTCACGTCGCACATGCTGCAAACTTGTTCTTGGCATGATAGCGTCCGATGAGCCAGTTGACAAACATGCAAAGTGGAGGCTTGGCGGTCTGAACATCGAGCTGTAGAGATTCAGACACGATTCGTTGGAGTCAATAACGAGATTATAGGTAGTTGATC
>CAYTDF010000210.1:0-7995 GCA_964436365.1 uncultured bacterium
TACGACGCGCTGGTCATTCGCAGTGGCACAAAAGTCACGGCGGAAATCCTCGCACGCGCCGACAACTTGAAGGCGATCGGGCGCGCGGGTGCGGGGCTAGACAATGTCGACCGCGAAGTGGCCACCAGCCGCGGAATCGTCGTCATGAACACCCCCGGCGGCAACACTGTCTCCACAGCCGAGCATACTTGGGCGCTGATGTTGGCGCTCTCACGCAACGTGTATCCGGCGGCGCGGTCGCTGGCCGAGAAACGCTGGGACCGGAAGAAATACGCAGGAACGGAAATGTTCGGCAAGACGCTCGGGACTGTCGGCCTCGGCCGGGTCGGCGGCGTTGTGGCCAGCCGGGCGTTGGCCTTTGGCATGAAGGTCCTCGCCTTCGATCCCTATGTCCCCGAAAGTCACCTCGCCAAGTTGGGGTACCAGGCGGCTACGCTCGATGAGGTCTATGCACAGTCGGATTACATCACTTTGCACGCGCCCGCGACCGACGAGACCAAGGGCATGATCAACGCCGAAGCCATCGCCAAGATGAAGAAGGGCGTACGTATCGTCAACTGCGCTCGCGGCGCCATCATCAATGCCGCGGACCTCGCCGCCGCCCTCGACTCCGGCCATGTCGCCGGGGCCGCCGTGGATGTCTACGACAAAGAGCCACCCGATCACGAGTATCCGCTGCTCAACCGCGACAACTGCCTCTGCACGCCTCACCTCGCCGCATCGACGACCGAGGCCCAGGAGAACGTTGCCATCGCTGTCTCGAAGGATGTGATCCGGGCGCTTCACGGTGAAGAGACCGTGGGCGCGGTCAACATCCCCAGCATTTCCGCCGAGACTCGCACGGTTCTCGGGCCCTATGTCACGCTGGCCGAGAAACTGGGCATGTTCGCCATTCAGCTCTACGGTCAGTCCCCCAAAGAGGTCGCCGTCACATACACCGGCGAACTCTCCGAGTGTGACACCTCGCTCCTCAGCATCGCTGTGCTGAAGGGCTTGCTCACACCGATCATGGAAGACACGGTCAACTACGTGAATGCCCCCTACTTGGCCGAGCAGCGTAAAATCCGTACCTCCGAGACCAAACTGAAAGAGGGCGACGGCTACAGCACGATGATCGAACTCACCCTGAGAGGCGAAGGCGAAGATCTCACCCTCACCGGAACGCAGTTCGGACCCGATGATCCGAGGATCGTGAAACTCGGCGGCTACCACATCGACGCGAAACCTGTCGGCTATCTCTTGGTCTTCCGCAACACGGATGAGCCGGGAATTATCGGACAGATCGGCACGACTTTGGGGAACGCCGGTATCAATATCGCCGACCTCACACTCGGCCGGAAGAAAGCCGGAGACGAAGCCGTTTCCGTCTGCAACATCGATCAACCCGCCCCGGACGAAGTTCTGGCGGAGATGAAGAAGAGCCCCAAGATTCTCGACGTGAATCTGGTCAATCTCGGCTAATACGCGACGAGGAGCGATTCGCTCGAACGCAACAAAAAACGTGTACGCAAAGCGCCCGGCACCATGCCGGGCGCTTTCAAAATCGGCCACTCTGACGCCGTGGGCGAAAAGCGGACGATAGGAATTGGAAGGCCTCGTGAAACTTGGAATTGTTCCGTATTTGAATGCACTGCCTCTGGTGGCGAACGTGGAACGGTTCATACCCGGAGCTACTCTGGTCGAGGACGTCCCCTCCAATTTGGAAAACGCCCTTCAGGCGGGGCAAATCGATCTGGGTCTGCTTTCGAGCGCCTATCTGCTCAATCATCCCGAAACCGCTTACATCCCCGGTATCTGCATCGCTTCCGACGGTGCGGTGGAGAGTGTGCTCCTGTACCGTCGAAAGCCTCTCACTGAGATTCGGCGGGTCTGCCTCGATGCCGATTCCCGAACCTCGAACGTGATGTTGCGCATCCTGCTGGAACAAGAAGTTGGGCTGAACCCCGAGTACACGATCTCCCGCCAACACGTTGACGAGGCTTTGGAAAAACAGGACGCCGTCCTGCGTATCGGCTATCTGCGAGAGGTCTCCCGCACGGCGAAAGAGGTCGACGATCTCGGCGAGTGCTGGAAGCGCGCGTTCCACATACCGTTCATTTATGCGTTGTGGTTGATCCGCACCGGGCAAAAACTCTCCCGCGAAGAAGAGAGATTATTCGCGGGCATCCGCGACATCAATCTGGAATGCATCGACAAGGTCTTGGAGACAAGCGAGTATTGCCATCGTGCAGGCATGGAAACGTGCCGCCGATACGTGCAGCGGTGTATCAACTACAATCTCGGCCCACGCCAACAGGAAGGCCTAGAACTCTACCTCCAACGCGCACGCGAGCTTCCCCCCACCCAAGTAGAGTAGCGCGGGCACGAAGACACTCTCCGACAACAATATCGGTATAAAACTACGCTAAAATTCAGCCGTATCCATGCCCGCGGCGATGATGCTACAGCCCTCGATCGCCTGCATACCCAACGCTTCCGCCGTGCCGCGGCCTTCGGGGCTCTCGCTGCCGGGATTGAAGAAGACCTGTTTGACCCCTTTGCGTGCCAAACCTTCGAGAACGGTCGCCGCCAGACGCGGGGGGAGATAGAGGCTCGCGATCTCCACCTCGCCGGGAATCTCCTCCACAGAGGCGTAGGCGTAAAGCCCTTCGATTTCGTCGGCCTTCGGATTGACGGGATAGACGGTATACCCGGCCCTGACATGCGCCCGCACAGATTTGTTCCCGTACTTCGAACGATCTTTCGAAGCGCCAATGATAGCGATGGTCGGTGAACTCATATTCGATCTTCCCTCACAACAGTACTTGCTAAAGACAACTCGAGAGCGTCTCTCGAAACCTCCGTCCGGTAGCGCACAGTCGTCCCCTCCCCTCGAAGATCGGGGGGAGTTGGAGGGGGGTTGAAAACACGCCCTTAAAAACTATCACGAGGTTCTGTAAAGAACAGGTTGAACCTCGGGATTCAGCCTTGAGTCTCCTCATCCACACATTCGAGAATCGGTCCCAATAAGGGTACGGGCACGTGACCGCAACCGAGCAAGGCGTCGTGAAACCGCCGCTCGCCGTACGCCGCGCCCCAGGCCGAACGCAGCCGCTCCCGTAAGGCCTCGATCTGCCAACGGCCGAGCGGGCCCACGATGCCCGGAAGTGGATCCCGGGCGGCACGTCTCGCCTCTTCCATCGCGGTCACCGGGTCGAGTTCGGCCTTCTCTTGAAAGAACCAGACCGCCTGTTCGAGGTCGCAACGCCCGGTGTGGACACGCACCGAGACACTAAGGCGCAGCAGCTCTAGCCGACGCCAGAGCGCCCGGTTCAACCGATGCCGCGCGTCTCCAGCGCCCCAACCGGCATCGAGCACCGCGTCCGGAAAAACTTGCGACCAGCCGGGACCGAGTGCCGGGCCATCCACACAAAACCGCAACTTCGCATCGTCGACACACCCCAGTGCACGGCCGCTCGCTTCAACGCTCACGGGAGAGAGCCACCGATACGCCGAGAACGGCGTCAAGTACCGCTCCGTGTGCGCACGAGATAAGCCGTTTGGGGGGAGCGTCACACAGACGATGCCCGAGCCCGGTTCCGGCTCCAGGGGTCCCGAGGGAATCGTCTCCACTCCGACCGTTCGGCGCACGTAGGCGGGCATCGGCTCCACAATCGCGGCTGGGCCGAAAGAGAACTCCCCGCACGATTCCAGGAAGGAACACTCTTCCCGGAGACGCTCTCGGAGACGCTCCAGCAGGCGGGCTGGCGGCGGCCATTTCGACGCGGCCTCCGTGGCGACGGCTCTGGTTGTGCGCTGAGAATCCACCTCTCGAGCCGCTTCACGAATCCGCGCGTTCGTCGTCCGCAGTTCCTCTTCCGCACGATACAGAAGCTCGCCTAAGCGTAACGCCCGATCCGCCGCGTCCGAGCCGAGGCCCGACAGCAAATAGATGGCCTCCTGCAGACGGTCGCTTCCCCACCGGAGTTCCAAAAATGTCGACGCCACCCGCTGCAAATCCAGCAACCGGTTCTTCTCCAGGGTCAGCGCGCCGCAAGCGCCCGCGAGGAGCTGCGCATCGGCTGGAAGCAAACTCTCGGGGCCTCCTTCGTCGACAGATGTGCCACCGAGCGCGGCCGCGACCGGACCGCTGATGAAATCCAACAGTCCTCCCACCTCCTCCAGGGCCATCTCGACCAACAGCCGTGCGGGAGGCCGATTCTCATCCAACGTGGAGATCGGCCCTGACGGAACCGACTGCAACACGTCCGGCACAGTGGCCAGTCGGCCTCGAAGATCGTCCATTCGTTGCGGCAGAGGGGCATAGGTCCGGTGCAAAGAAAGGAACAGGCCTTCGCCAAGAGTGCGCGAAATCAGTCCGGGGTCCCGCAGCGGATAGTCCATCCGTTCGTGCAAGAACTGCTCCCAACGCAGATGAAATCGCAACGCGGCCCAGTCCAAACCGGTGGCCTCGCCGGAAGCCTGCGGGAGGTCAATCGCGGCTTCTCGCTCCCACTCCCTCACCTGAGAGTGCCAGCCCTCGCTCGCCTCCAGGCTGTAGCCTGACAGACAAGCGCCGTACGCAGACGTACCCGCCCGGGTCGCACGTTCCGGATAGCGTTGGTGGTACGCTCGAAGGAACGTCTCGCATCGTTCGCCTATGGATACCGCGTCTCGCTCCGTCATTCGCTCACCCGGGGTGTATAGGGCAAATAAACCGTTTCACACTATCCTACTCCAGAACCGCAGCGTCTCTCGAAAGTTTTTCCGCCGGAGGAGACTCCAGCGTGCACGAAGTGCCCGCGGAAGTCCGGGTGTTTGGCGTCTTACGACCGGAAAGAACTTTTGGGAGATACAATGGAACTCCTGGAGAACCCATGCCCAAATCGATCCACCTTCTTGCGGGAAGCCTTCTTCTTATCGTCGCCGTCTGTCCGGGCTGGAGCGCGTCGGAGGTTGACGTCCTCGCCACATACGGAAAGAGCACGGTACAGATTGGCGATATTGCCAATCTGGCTCTCTTGACCCGGGGAATGGACGCCGCGCGGGAGCGGGTGACTGTGGAGAAGCGGATACGCGAGTTAGCGACGCGAGAGATGCTCTACAGAAACGCCACTGCCAAGGGCGTCACCCTGGATCGCGATCAGCAGCGGGCGATCAACATCACCCAGCGGCACCGGACAGCCGTGGCGCTACTGCAGAAGATCTTCAATGAGCGTAAGCGAGCGGACGGCGCGCCGGCTCTGACGTTGGGCGGCGAAACCCCGGACACGAAAGCCGGAAACGCGATCGAGCAACGCAGGCAGGAGATCGATCGAATCGCCCGCACGGTTCGAGCGGCCGCTCCCGTGGAAGCGCTACCTATCGAGCGCATGAAAACGTCGGAGGACAGCACCACCCTGATTAAGGTCGGAGACTATGCCTTCGACGCCGGTGAAATGCGGCTTTACCTGGATCTAAGACCCTCACTGGGGCCGGTTTTCGTCGCCGACGCGACACCCATGGAACAGTTTATAACCGAGGCCGCGCTGGCCTATGAAGCCCGGAAACTGAATCTCCACAAGACCCCAAAACTGAGACGAGCGGGACAACGAGCCCTCTATGACGCCACCAGCCGCATCTATCTGGCGCGAATCGCCCAAGCGCTGCCGGAGCCGGACGACGAAAAGATCGACGCGGAGTTGGAAGCCAACCGCACCGGCGACTTGGCCGATTGGTACTGGGGTGCCATGCAGGTGGAGTTCAGACAGATCGGCTTCTTCCTCCGCGCCGGTACAGAGACGGCGACCGCATCTCCCATCGTGGAAGATGCCGCCAGCCGGGAGGTTAGCGACGACGAGAAAGTCCACGCTTGGCTCGAGGCCGTGGCCGACACCGAGCGCAGGGCGAAGCGAGCCTACAGACTCATTCGTGACGGCCAGTCGGCCAAACGAGTGACCGATGCCTTTGGCGAGGGGCCGGAGGCGGGACGTGGCGGAAGGATTGTGAGCGGCGGCTGGTTGACGAAGCGAAACATCGATCCCCAGATATTCAAAGCGCTCCAGGGACTGGAGATTGGCGAGGTCTCTCAGCCGCAGCCTGCGCCCGAGGGCGGATTGATGATCCTTCAACTCGTCGATCGGCGGCGCGAACCCATCCCTGGCGATGTCCGCAGAGATCGGGCCAAGGACATCCTCAAAGAGCGCCAAAGGAACGCCCAAGAGAGCGAGCTCTTCGAAAAACTGCTTTCCATCACCCAGTTCAAACTCGTTCCCAACTGGTGGGAGATATGGACGAGTTACACCGAAGACGGCACGCCGGAAAACGAGCGTCAGTAAGGACCCTACGCACGATCTGCCCGCGAGAGCCGGGCGTTCAACATTAACCGGTCGAAACAAATTGGAGCTACTGAAATGCGAATCCTAGTCATCGGCGGCACGGGACTTATCAGCACCGCGGCGGTCAACGCCATGCTCCGGCGCGGCCACGAAGTTGTCGTTCTCAACCGGGGGCGGACCGAGAGTCGCGTCGAGGGCGAGGTGCGTCACCTGCTCGGCGACCGGCATGACACGACATGGTTCAAAACCGCAATACGCTCCGTGGAGCCCGAGGCGGTGGTGGATGCCATCGCGTTCACTCCGGAGGAGATGCGCGCCACCATCGAGGCCATGCCCGGACGCGACGGCCATCTGATCTTCATCAGCACCGTCTGTGTCTACGGTCCGCTTTCGAAAGTTCCCGCCGACGAAGACGAGCCACACACACCCGTGAGTCAATACGGCCGCGACAAGTCCGCCTGCGAATCGCTCTTACTCAACCACGGCCAGCGAACGGGGCAGCCAGTCACCGTATTCCGGCCCTCCCATTGTTACGGCCCCGGACAGCCGTTGCTCTCGCTGTGGGCGTATGACAAGAAGCTCCTGCATCGTTTACGCACGGGCAAACCGGTCACCGTGCACGGAGACGGCGAGCTTCTGTGGCAACCGGGCTTCGTGCTCGATCTCGCCGAGGCGACCTGTGAGGCGTTGGGGAATCCCACCGTTTTCGGGGAGGCATTGAACCTCGTCGGCCACGAGATCATGTCGTGGCGTACGTATTTCGAACGAATGGCCGAGGCTGTGGGGTGCAAGGCGAATCTCGTCTGCTGTCCCACAGATATCATCCATCGTCTGCAGCCGGAACCCAGCGGACTCTTGATGGACATCTTCCGGCACCAAGGCGCGTTCGAGGACCGGCGGCTACGCCAAAAACTCCCCGGCTACGAGAATCGCACACCGTGGGAGGAGGGCGTCCGAAAAACCGTGGAATGGATCGACCGGACAGGTTGCATCGATGAGAGTCATGAAGAGACTCCCGACGATATCATCTACAAGGCTCTCGCCCCGTTGTTGGGGTAATGCACCGGCATCGGCTGGAGAGATACTCGAGAATAGTGTCCGGCACGCTCAACTCGAAAGCCAAGACCGCACGATACTTGCCGCCTCTTCGGGTTTCGACTCGACAAAATTGTGGACGTGCTCGCGCAGTTTGATCCGGCGCTGTTCTTCATCGGACAGCGCGCCGACATCTCCAAACTCGGCAATACCCAGTTCCCGCGCCGACATCGGCCGGTGCGACGCTACGGGTTCGATCGAAAACGCCGAGTCGTCCACGTCGTCGCTTCCACGCATGCCCCGGCCGCTCTGTCCGGCCCGCACTCGTTCAGGGTAAAGGTCCTTCGGTTTGAAATCGTTCACGGCAAAAGTGTAAATAGCCAAAAACAGACCGAACACGCCGACGCTGGAGAAGAGCAACCACGCCGCGTGGCTTTCGAGACTTCCAAGAACGACTTCCAGAAAACTCATGGTTCTGCAGAGCGCTTCCCAGACTGTTTTTCGTAACCGGTCAGTTACAGAGACCCATCGAGCGATTCATCGCCCAATCGCATTATACCAAAGAACCCACCGGGATGGGCGAGGTCGATCGCATCGCATTCATCGCATCCCATGGTTCCGAATCGGGTCCTGCTATACTGGGCTCGGGTCGATTCTTGTCGGA